>SUXT01000016.1 GCA_015060835.1 Bacteroidales bacterium | reverse complement strand
ATATATGTCGGACATTACATTCGGAACAAACAACGAATTCGGTTTCGACTACCTGCGCGACAATATGGCAAGCCAGCCCAGCGACCTTGTACAGCGCAGACATAACTACGCTATCGTCGATGAGGTAGACTCGGTACTTATCGATGATGCACGTACCCCCCTTATCATCTCAGGCCCTGTAGCACGCAGCTCGGACCAGATGTTCGAGGAGTACCGTCCCCTCGTGGAGCGTCTGATGGAAGCACAGAAGAAGCTTACCACACAGTTGCTCGCCGAAGCGCGTCAGCTCATCTATTCCGACAATAAAGAGGAGGTCAACAAAGGCTACCTCTCACTCTTCCGCAGCTACAAGGCACTCCCAAAGAACAAGCCTCTCATCAAACTGCTCAGTGAGCCCGGAGTAAAGACAGGACTGCTGAAAACCGAAGAGGTATACATGGAGCAGAACAACAAACGTATGCCCGAAGCCATCGAGCCCCTCTACTTCGTTATCGACGAAAAGAACAACAGCGTAGACCTCACCGACAAGGGTATTGAACTCATTACCGGTAATTCACAGGATTCATCACTCTTTGTCCTCCCCGACATTGCCTCTGAACTGTCAGAACTTGAAAACAACAAAGCCCTCACCGACGAAGAAAAGGTAGCAAAGAAGGAGGAACTCCTCACCAACTACTCGATAAAATCGGAGCGTGTACACACCATCAACCAGCTGTTGAAGGCATATGCCATGTTCGACCGCGATGTAGAATACGTAGTAACCGAGGACGGACAGGTAAAAATCGTCGACGAGCAGACAGGCCGTATCATGGAAGGCCGCCGCTACTCCGACGGTCTCCACCAGGCCATCGAAGCCAAAGAGCGTGTGAAGGTGGAAGCTGCCTCACAGACCTTCGCAACCATCACATTGCAGAACTACTTCCGTATGTACCATAAGCTGTCGGGTATGACCGGTACTGCCGAAACAGAGGCAGGAGAATTCTGGGACATCTACAAACTCGATGTAGTGGTAATCCCCACCAACCGTCCCATCGCCCGCAAGGACATGAACGACCGCATCTACAAGACCAACCGCGAGAAATACAAAGCCGTAATCGACGAGATTGAAATGCTTGTAGGTCAGGGCCGTCCCGTACTTGTAGGTACAACATCGGTTGATATATCAGAGTTGCTGAGCCGTATGCTCACCATCAAGAAAATCCCCCACAACGTCCTCAATGCCAAGCTCCACCAGAAGGAGGCAGACATTGTGGCAAAAGCCGGTCTTGCAGGCACCGTAACCATCGCCACCAACATGGCCGGTCGTGGTACCGACATCAAGCTGAGCCCCGAAGTACGCGAAGCAGGAGGTCTTGCAATCATCGGTACAGAGCGCCACGAATCGCGTCGCGTAGACCGCCAGTTGCGCGGACGTTCAGGACGTCAGGGCGACCCCGGTTCATCGGTATTCTTCGTATCACTCGAGGACAAGCTTATGCGTCTGTTCGGTTCGGAGCGCATCGCAAAAATCATGGACAGCAAATTCATGGGCTTCCAGGAGGGCGACATGATAGAGCATCCTATGATTTCAAAATCAATAGAGAACGCACAGAAGAAGGTAGAAGAGAACAACTTCGGCATCCGTAAGCGCCTGCTCGAATACGACGACGTGATGAACAAGCAACGTACCGTCATCTACACCAAACGCCGCCACGCACTCATGGGCGAGCGCATAGGCATGGACATCGTAAACATGATATGGGATCGTTGCTACACCATCCTCGACACCTACACATTCGAAGATGCCAAGCTCGAATTCCTCAAGGTTCTCGCAACAGAACTCCCCTTCAAGGACAAGGAGGAATACGACAAGATGGACGGCGAAGAGAGAGCAAACAAAGCATTCGATGTAGCACTTGAGAACTTCAAGCGCAAGAACGAGAGAATGGCAGAAATTGCCTTCCCCTACATAGAGTACATATACACCAACAACGAGACAATGAGAGATCAGTTCATATATGTACCTATTACCGACGGACGCCACATCTACCAGATACCCGTAAACATTGCCAAGGCATACGAGACAAAGGGCAAGGAGATAATCAAATGCTTCGAAAAAGCTATCCTTCTTCACACCATCGACGAAGCATGGAAAGAGAACCTTCGCGACCTTGACGACCTGAAGCACTCCGTACAGAATGCAAGCTACGAGCAGAAAGACCCGCTGTTGATATTCAAACTCGAATCTGTAACCCTCTTCGACAAGATGGTAAACAAGATCAACGACAAGACAATATCAATACTGATGCGCGGACAGATACCCGTACAGGATCCCACACAGGTAAACAAGGCTCCCGACCCCGACAAGGCACAGAAGCCCAAACAGCAATACCGCGAGAGCAAGGTCGACCTCAACGATGCCAACCAGCAGGCAGCAGCAAGCAGAGACACCCGCGAGCAGCCTCGTCGCGAGCCCATCCGCGTAGAAAAGACAGTAGGTCGCAACGACCCCTGTCCCTGTGGTAGCGGCAAGAAGTTCAAGAACTGCCACGGAAAGAACGTATAAGACAACAACCATAACACCCGGCAATATGTCACTCAGCAAACAGTCCCGCGAGTCATTGCTCGACGCAATACTCTCCATCACCGAAAAGTTCGGCAAGTTGGAAAATGCAATTATAACCGACCTCTACATGCAGGTAGACAAGGAAAGTGGCAAACTCACAATATTCGACGATGACGACCGCCCCATGGCAGAAGCAACCATCGCCGAATGGAAAGATGCGCCCAAAGCATCCATAGAGAAGCCCCTGCGCAGCGAACTTGCGCAGATGCAGAAAGTAGGACTGCTTGACAAGATAAACATACTGAAGCCATTCTCCATCACCCTCGTCGACGACAAGAAGGAGTCGATAGTCGATCTTATCTACATCGACGACGACACCCTTGTGCTCGACAAGGAGTTGCTCGAAGGACTCGACAAGGAAATGGATGATTTTCTCAAACATTTGCTGGAAGAATAAGCCTCTAATTAAAACACGACAAAATGAAAATCTTTGATTTGCCCCAAGCATACACCCCACTGTTGGACCTCAAGCAAACCGAGCTTGCCATCAAGCAAATAAAAGAGACATTCCAGAACCACCTCGCCTCCACACTGCGTCTGCGCCGTGTAACAGCCCCGCTGTTCGTGTTGCGCGGCACCGGTCTCAATGACGACCTCAACGGAGTAGAAAACGCTGTTAACTTCCCCATAAAGGACATGGACGGTGCAGTTGCAGAGGTTGTCCACTCTCTTGCAAAATGGAAGCGTGTAACCCTTGCCGATTATAATATAAAAGAGGGACACGGCATATACACCGACATGAATGCCATACGCGCCGACGAAGAGCTCGACAACCTGCACTCGCTCTACGTAGACCAATGGGACTGGGAACGAGTAGTAACAGCAGAAGAGCGCAACGTAACATTCCTGAAGGCAATAGTCAAAGACATATATTCGGCAATCATCCGCACCGAATACACTCTCTGCGAATACTATCCGCAGCTTACCCCCACCCTGCCCGATGAAATACACTTCATACATTCCGAAGAGTTGCGCCGTCTCTACCCCGCAATGACACCCAAAGAGCGCGAGAACGCAATTACCGAAAAGTATAAGGCTGTATTTATCATAGGCATAGGCGGCAAGCTCGGCGACGGCACAAAGCACGACAACCGTGCCCCCGACTACGACGACTACAGCACACCCAACGAAGAGGGCTTCTACGGACTCAACGGCGACCTCTTCATATGGTCATCTGTGCTTGGATGCGCCATAGAGCTATCATCTATGGGTATCCGCGTAGACAAGGAAGCACTGCTCCATCAGCTTGAGATATCAGGCAAAGAGGAGAGAAAAGAGCTATACTTCCACCGTCGTCTGCTCGAAGGCAGCCTGCCTCTCTCAATTGGCGGAGGATTGGGACAGTCGCGTCTCTGTATGCTCCTGCTCCACAAAGCCCACATTGGCGAAATACAGGCCAGCATCTGGCCCGACGAAATGCGCGAAGAGTGCAAGAAGATAGGAATCCCATTGATATAACAGAGCAACCTCTATGAATGTAAAAATAGAAGAGAGCTGGAAAAGAGAACTGGCGGCAGAATTCGAAAAGCCCTACTTTGCCGAACTGACAGAGTTTGTGCGCAGCGAATACTCTGCTACCACTATCTACCCCCCCGCCAAACTGATATTCAATGCATTCGACCACTGCCCGTTTGACAAAGTAAAAGCTGTCATCATCGGGCAGGACCCCTATCATGGCCCAGGACAGGCCAACGGGCTCTGCTTCTCGGTGAACAAAGAGATAAAGATGCCCCCATCGCTTGTAAACATATTCAAGGAGATCTCCTCGGACACAGGCAAACCTATGCCCACCGACGGCGACCTCACCCGCTGGAGCCGACAGGGTGTACTGCTTCTGAATGCCACCCTAACCGTAAGAGCAGGCAACGCAGGCTCGCACCAACGCCGCGGATGGGAGACATTCACAGACGCAGCTATACGCATACTTGCCGAAAAACGTGAAAATCTTGTATTCATCCTATGGGGAAGCTACGCACAGCAGAAAGGAGCGTTCATCGACCGCAACAGACACCTTGTGCTCACTTCGCCCCACCCCTCGCCTCTGTCGGCATACGCAGGCTTCTTCGGCAACCACCATTTCACACTCACCAACGACTACCTTGCCAAGCATGGCAAAGAACCCATAGATTGGTAGACGACACACAGATTTATCCCATGAAAATCAGCCTAAAAGCAATAATATTTGCAACCCTCACAATAGTTGCATCATCGTGCAATGCACCGACAGAAAAAACAGAAGTCATAGGAACAATGCCGGAGGCTGAGAACGGATACTCATTGGGCGTTTCAGCCTGCTATGCAGCCACGAGCAACGGCTGTCTGCTGCTTGCCGGCGGATGCAATTTCCCCGACATCCCCGCTGCCGAAGGTGGCAAAAAAAGATACTACAAAGGCATATACATAGCAACAGACAACAGCACCCTGCAATGGAAAAAGGTAGGAGAACTACCCGAAACATCAGCCTATGGAGTATCGTTGCAATATGACAACAGCCTGATAATCGCAGGAGGCATGAATGAAGAAAACGCATCACAAGCAGTAAACATGCTATCCTGCGAAGGTGAGAACATCGCTATAAAACAACTGCCGCCACTGCCATGCACAATCGACAATGCAGCCGGAGCAGTATCGGGAAACAACATATACATCGCAGGCGGTAATGCAAACGGAAAAGCATCCTCACGCCTTTTCACTCTGAACATAAACGATCAGCAGACCGGTTGGCAAGAACTTCCCCCCTTCCCCGGTAGCGGAAGAGTGCAGCCCGTATGCGCTGCCACCGATGAAGCACTCTATCTGTGGGGAGGATTCACACCTAAAGACTCGCTGACAGAAGCAAAGGTACACACCGACGGATACAAATACACATTCGCCGACAAGAAGTGGTCGGCACTCGACACCGTAACCGACGAAAATGGCGCACAGCTTACCCTGTCAGGCGGAACGGCAATCGCATACAACGACACACTTATTCTTGCAGCAGGTGGCGTAAACCGCATAATTTTCGAAGATGCAATTTCGGGAACATACAGTTGCATACCCCAAAAAGAGTATATGAAACAAGCCGCAGAGTGGTACAAATTCAACGGCAGACTTTTGGCATTTGACACAAAAAGAGAACAATGGCATTTGGTACAAAAGAATCAGCTCTATGCACGCGCCGGCGCACTACTCACCACAGACGGAGAATATATATACTACATAGGAGGGGAACTGAAGCCAGGTATCCGCACACCGGAAATAGTAAAAAGCACCGTTATACCGAACAAATAGGAAACACCTATATTAAGAAGCTGTTTGAATTTTATTAGAAAATAATTCTATATTTGCGCTGTTCATTTCGGCTTATTTGAGCCTATTTTGGCATCTTTTCTTTCTTATTTTTTGGAAATAGCCCGCTATTCCCTGCAAAATGCGAAAGAAAATCTACTCAAAATAGCTCTCAAATAATTCCGAAATAAAATTCAAACAGCTTCTAAAGTTCAGAGAAGAGACGCCTTCCCCCGGCATAATACTTCCAAAGAATTGAAAATGAAGCTCTTTCCTTAATATAAACCGCAACAGATTTTTCGAGATTCTCTCTACGCAAATCCGAATAATCATGCTTTATGCGCCTAAAATCCCTACGCGCCTTAAAGATAGCACGGCAACTCGCTGCATCGCCAGACAACAGAGATTTAAACGCAGCCACGTAGTCGAGAAGAGCACGGACAAGCATCACATTACGAAGCTCATTTTCGGGAAGATTCTTATAGAGCATCAGTAGATTATTGCGGAAATTCAGATAAGTCTTACGCGGATTACTTTTATTCAAAGTAGCTCCGCCCACATGATAGACACAGCTCTGCGGAATACAGACAATTCCGCGCCCTCTTGAACGCAGACGCCAACAGAGATCAATCTCCTCCATATGGGCAAAGAAAGTACCATCAAGCCCACCGGCCACACGATAATCCTCGGCACGTATCATCAATGCCGCACCTGTTGCCCAAAAAAGTTCTGCTATGGAATCATACTGCCCCTTATCTTCCTCCACGGTATCAAATATGCGCCCGCGGCAGTAAGGGTAGCCATACTTGTCGATAAAGCCGCCGCAGCCACCCGCATACTCGAACTCACTCTTATTCTTGTAGCTCAGCAATTTAGGCTGACAAGCAGCAACCTCGGGGTGAGAATCCATATATTCGAGCATAGGCGCAAGCCACCCCTGCGTAACCTCAACATCGGAATTGAGCAACAGAAAATACTCAACCTCCACCTGTGCAAGCGCACGGTTGTAGCCATCGGCAAAGCCATAATTCTTTTCCAACTGAATATACCTCACCGTCGGAAACTCCTCGCGCATCACCTGCGCCGAAGCATCCGTGGAACAGTTGTCTGCCACAATAACTTTTGCCTCAGGAGAAAAATCAACAACAGAGGGCAGAAATGCACGCAACATCTCCGCACCGTTGTAATTCAGTATCACTACAGCTATGCGATTGCCCATACTACTAATCTAAAATTTCATCTGCCACAAGCGCAGAATTATCCTCGTTGAACCCACCGAGTCGCACCTTGACTATCTTGTTTATATACCTGTCGTCGCGCGGAGCCTCAACACGGATGTAATTCTCAGTAAAACCACCCATAGGCATTCCGGGACGCGGTTTTTCGAAGAGGACAAGTGCTTCTCGCCCACAGTAGCGACGGTAGAAAGCCAAGCGTTTCTCCTCGGAAAGCTCAATGAGCAGTTTGCTGCGACGCTGCTTTTCGGTCGGCGACACAGCACCACCCAACGACAGCGCACGAGTGCCGGGACGCTCAGAATAACTGAACACATGTAGCTGAGAAATGTCAAGACTTTTAATAAAGTCGTACGACTTTTGGAAAAGTTCCTCGCTCTCTCCGCGAGTACCTACAATTACATCAACACCTATAAAAGCATCGGGCAACAGACGGCGCACCGTAGCAATCTTCTCAGCAAAGAAAGCTGTATCGTAACGGCGGTGCATCAGTTTCAGCACCTCGTCGCTACCGGCTTGCAATGGGATATGAAGATGAGGCATAAAACTGCGCGAAGCAGAAATATACTCTATAATCTCATCGGTAATAAGGTTTGGCTCAATGGATGATATTCTGTATCGCGAAATTCCCTCAACCTTGTCAAGTTCTTTTACAAGATCAGTAAAATTCTCCCCCGTACTTTTTCCAAAATCCCCGATGTTCACACCGGTAATTACAATCTCGCGTCCACCCTCGGCGGCAGCCCTTTCGGCCTGCGCCACAAGGTCGGTAATATGCGGGTTGCGGCTGCGTCCGCGGGCAAAAGGAATTGTGCAGTATGTGCAGAAATAGTCGCACCCATCCTGCACCTTAAGAAAATATCTTGTGCGGTCGCCGCGTGCGCATGAGGGGACAAAATTGCGGACATCCTTAGAGGGTTGCACAAACCACTCACCACCTTCAGAACGCTTCTCAAGATTACCGAGGAAATTTGGAATTTCGCCTTTGCGGTCAATTCCCAGCACAACATCAACACCCTCCTCAGCAGCCAGCCTTTCGGGAGAAAGCTGGGCATAACAACCGGTAACTACGACAAACGCACCGGGGTGCTTGCGTATAAGTTTATGAATAGCCTGCCGGCACTTCTTTTCCGCCTCCTGAGTGACGGCACAACTGTTGATTACACAAACATCGGCAACTTCGCCTCGCTTGGCAGTCCTGATGCCGGCCTCCTGCATCATACGCTCAATGCTCGAAGTCTCCGAGAAGTTCAGTTTGCAGCCGAGTGTATAATAAACAGCCTTTTTATCTTTGAATTGTGGATTATCCATCTGTACTTATTCCGTATTTCCCGCGAAGATAATCAGAAAAAACGAAATCCGAAACAAAAAACAGCCCATCAGCTATAAAGATTCGGGTAAAATAGATAACTTTGCAATATAGATTGCAATAATAGGCAGAATACACACTATTTTTGCACGCAGATACGAACAAACAGCACAATTCAAGACATAAAAGGGTTAAAGAACATAATAAGCACCGTCGTTGCAGCCACACTCATACTGTTGGCAATTGCAATCACACTCAGAATCGACGCTGTTGAGCGCCGACTTGCCTTGTTCATATCAGAGACCCTTGTAAACAAAGCAGACATTCCGCTGCAAATGGGAGCCGTAAAGGTAAAGTTCCCGAACAAGCTCAGCATCGACTCCATTCTGCTGAAAGACCAACGCAGCGACACACTGCTCAACATTCCCCACCTGTCGGCAAGTTTCGAGCTTATACCTCTGTTGAAAGATGGAGATATCAGGATAAACACCCTGCTTCTATCGGAACCCGATGCAAGAGTATGGCGCGAAACAGCAGACTCAGAGGCGAATTTCCAATTCATCATCGACCGTCTCGCAAGCAAAGACACAACCGAAAGCGCCCCACTGCCCAATATCAGAGTCAGTCAAGTGCAGATACACGACGGACGAATAAGCTACGATGTACTCTCAAGCCCCGCAAAAGAGACATTCGACGCATCGCACCTGTCCATAAGCAACCTGCAAGTGAACGCATCGCTCCGCAGTCTAACCCCCGACACACTCGCCCTCAACATTCGTCGACTCACATTCGATGAAAAATCGGGCCTCACACTCAAAAGAGCAAGAGCCAAGATAAACGCATCACCTGATGCAGCACAAATAAACAACCTGCGCATACAGTTCAGCGAAGGAGAGATAACATCCGACAGACTGAGCCTCAGTTTCGATACACTCGGCAGCAACCACAGATACAGCGGAATACTCAAAGGCAGCAACATCTCCCCAAAGAGATTCGCCCCAATCATTCCGCAACTCACCCATCTGCCCGAAACATTCAGATTCAACCTCACGATTAACGGCACCACACGCAACACAAAGATAGAGAAGTTGCATCTCTCCACAAATGACAACAAGCTCAGTCTCAACCTCAAAGGCGACATAAGCCTCCTTCCCGACAACACCCCCAAATACACCATAAACATCACTCCCCTCAGCCTCAGCCCTGAAATAGCCAAAAGCATATACATGGCCGCTACCGACGGCAAAGAGATACCCACGGAAATAACCCGACTGGGACACACCACCATAACAGCCAAAATCGAAGGAGAAGGCAAACAGACCAACAGTCAAGCCAACATCGACTGCGAAGCAGGCAACCTCAATGCCCTGATAGAATCAACCCCCGCAGGCAGCTACAAAGCCACGTTGGCAGCCACTGATATAAACATAGGGCAAATAACCGACAACCCCGACTGGGGTTTCTGCGGCCTGAGCACAACCATCGACGGAGAGATAAAGGACACCCTGCAACACACAGGCACCTTCAACACCACCATCACACCCCTGCAATACAAAGGATACACCTATTCACCTATACGCATCCAAGGCAACTACACCAAAGAAAGCCTTGAAACACTGCTCGCCCTCAACGACAGTAACCTGCAAGTGCGCATGGCACTCGAATACGCCGCGAATGCCGGCACGCCACGCTACGAACTGAATATGCGCATCGACTCGTTCAGCCCCAACCGCCTCGGCCTTACCGACAAGCACGAAGCCTCACAATTCGGGTTCAACATAGAGTCAAAGTTCTTCGGCAACAACATCGACAATGCGCGCCTCAACCTCAACATTTACGACTTTACTCTCACCACCCCCCAAGAAGAGCACAAAATACGCAAATTCCACCTCACAGCAGGACATTACGACAACGAGAGAGACATAATCATAGACTCGGACTTCATCAACGGCTCACTCAAAGGACACTACAGCTACAAAACACTTGCAGCCAGCTACAAGCGTGCCCTATCACGCATAATGCCATCGCTCTACCCCGCGACCGAACAACAGCCGAGCAACAACAACTTCGTATTCCACTTCAACATAAAAGATACAGAGACACTCACAAAGATATTCGACCTCCCCGTAACAATAAAGAATCCCTCTATGTTACAGGGAGACTGCAACGACACATATAACACCATAGGCCTCTCGGCGATGCTCAACGAAGTGGAATACAACGGTAAAGAATACCGTTACGTAGACCTTGCGAGCAACATCGATGACCACACAGCCCACAACAGGCTGAAAATAATACAGAGGCCCGCACACAAAGAATCAGACGAAGAACAGAACACCCCCGAAAACGAAACAACCGTAGACCTGCAAAACCAAATACACAACGACACCATCCGCACAAACATAAAATGGAAAAACCTATATACCCCCATCAACAATGCCGATGTAAACATTGACCTTGCACTCGACCGCAACGAACAGGGCGAGCTTGAATTCAAGGCACATCTCCACGAAGCAGATATAACACAGAACGACACACTGTGGCATCTCTCACCAAGCACCATAACCGGCAGCAACGGCTGCATAACCATAGACAATTTCACCCTCAGCAGCAAACACCAATATGCCAAAATCAACGGCAAAATAGGAAAGACTCCCGCCGACACACTCAATGCCACCCTGCGCAATGTAGACCTTGAGTATCTCTTTGATATGATAAATTTCCACCCCGTAGACTTAGGCGGCGAAGCAACCGGCACCATCTCAGCGCAATCTCTGCTCGAAGGAGTGCGCTTCAACAGCAACCTCAACGTAAAGGGCCTTACATTCGAACACGGTCTTATAGGCGACCTTGCATTCAACGGATATTGGGACGAAGAGCAAAAAGCCATCATACTCAAAGGCGATGCCCGCGAAGGCGATGAATCACGCACCATCATCGACGGATTCGTATCCCCCCAACGCGACACACTCAACATTTGCGTAAATGCCCAAGAGACACGCATAGACTTCCTCAACCATCTGCTATCCGGTTTCATGAGCGACGTCAACGGTCGCGTATCGGGCAAGCTTTACATACTGGGAGCCATGCGCAACGTAAATATGCAAGGTGCACTTGCCCCATTAGGCAGTCTGAGGATAAAACCCACAAATACCACCTACAACCTAATAGGCGATACACTACGATTCACAAAAGATACAATAGGATTCAACAACTTCCACATAACCGACAACAAGGGCAACGGCGGCTTCATAAACGGCGGCGTCCATCACAAAAGCCTCAAACGCTTCAGTTGCTCATTCCGCATAAACGCCAACAACCTGCTGGCTTTCAACTACCCAAGTTTCGGCGAAGAAAGTTTCTACGGCACAGCCTATGTAACCGGTAGTGCCGACCTCAATGTAGGCCCCGGCGGGATGGAACTCAAAACCGATGTAACCACATGTCCCGGTTCACGATTCGTCTACAACGCAAGTACCCCTGAGGGAAACATCAGCGATGAATTTGTAACATTTGTCGACCGCAAACACCGCAACAGCCTCATCCACGACATAAACAAATCCGCAGCAACCACCATATCGAAAAAACTGAAAAGCGGACTCAATCTCGACTTTTTGCTCGATGTTACCCCAGACATGCAACTACGCGTCTACACCAACTATGCCACCAACGACTACATCGATGTCTACGGCAGCGGCAAAGTAAATGCCATCTATGACGAAATAGCAGGCTTCAGCATGCAGGGCAGCCTCGGCCTCACACGCGGAACATACAAATTTACCATGCAGGACATATTCCCTAAGGAATTTGACATTCGCTCAGGCAGCTCTGTAAAATTCGACGGCGACCCATTTGAAGCCGAGCTCGGCCTTAAAACTGTCTACACCCTGCCATCCGTACCGCTTACCGACCTAAGCATCGACGCCGAACGCCGCAAAAATGTCAAGGTAGACTGCCACATGGACATCACAGGCACCATCTTCAAGCCAAGCCTTAATTTCGGCATAGAGCTACCAGATGGCAACGAAGAGGAAAAAGAGCTGCTGCTGAGCGCCATAAACACCCCCGAACAGTTAAACATGCAATTTATATACCTGCTGGGAATAGGCAAATTCTACACCTACGACTACAACAATCAAGGCAACGAAAGCCAATCGACAACAGCAATGGAGTCGCTCATCTCCAATACTATATCCGGACAGCTAAACAACATGCTCTCACAGATAATCGACAACGGCAACTGGAATATATCCGGTAACTTTGCCACCGGCGAAAAGGGATGGAACAGCATGGAGGTAGAGGGAATGTTATCGGGCCGCCTGCTCGACAACCGTCTGCTCATAAACGGCAACCTCGGCTACCGCGACAACCCCATGGCTAACAAGAACTTCATAGGCGACTTCGAAGTACAATGGCTGCTGAACAAAAACGGCAACATAAGCCTTAAGGCATACAACAAGACCAACGACCGCTACTTCTCGAAGACAACGCTCACCACACAAGGAGCAGGCATACTGCTCAAGCGCGACTTCGACAGTTGGCAATTCTGGAAAAGACAATATTAGCAAACAAAATAAAGAGAAACAATTATGAGACACTTTACAACCGTACAGGATATCGGCAACCTCGACCTCGCAGTGAAAGAGGCACTTGAGATAAAGGCCGACCGCTTCAAGTACAATCACTTGGGCAAGAACAAGACACTGATGATGGTATTCTTCAATTCAAGCCTTCGCACCCGCCTCAGCACACAAAAGGCAGCACTCAACCTCGGCATGAACGTAATTGTGCTCGACATCAACCAAGGAGCATGGAAGCTCGAAACAGAGCGCGGAGTGATAATGGACAGCGACAAGCCCGAACACATACTCGAAGCAATCCCTGTGATGGCAAGCTACTGCGACGTGATAGGCGTACGTTCCTTCGCACGCTTCGAAGACAAGAAACAGGACTACGACGAAGTAATCCTCAACCAGTTCATACAATACTCAGGCCGCCCCGTATTCTCAATGGAAGCAGCCACACGCCATCCTCTGCAAAGCTTCGCCGACCTTATAACCATAGAGGAGCACAAGACTAAGGCCCGTCCCAAAGTGGTAATGACATGGGCGCCCCACCCCAAAGCGCTCCCGCAGGCTGTACCCAACTCGTTTGCCGAGTGGATGAATGCCGCCGACTACGACTTTGTGATAACCCACCCCGAAGGCTACGAGCTTGACCCGAAATTCGTAGGCAATGCCAAAGTGGAATACGACCAGATGAAGGCTTTCGAAGGAGCAGACTTCGTATATGCCAAGAACTGGGCAGCATACACCGGCGACAACTACGGACAGGTGCTCAGCAAAGACCGTTCATGGACAGTGAGCGACAGACAGATGGCCGTAACAAACGACGCACACTTCATGCACTGTCTGCCCGTGCGCCGCAACATGATTGTAACGGACGATGTAATCGAAAGCCCCCGTTCGCTTGTAATCCCCGAAGCTGCCAACCGCGAAATATCGGCTACAGTTGTGCTCAAACGCATCCTCGAAGATTTATAATTATTGTTGTCCGGTAAACGCATTTAAACTGTTTTAAATTCAATATTTAAGTCAGTACAAGCCCCCAATACTTCATTGATAGGTTCATTGATGCGCATTAAGCTTTTAGGCAGACGGCGTCAATGACTTTTGGATAAAGGCGAGGACTGTTTGAGTGAGCGTAGCGAGCGAGTTCCGCAGCCCCAAAAGTCATCAGCTTCGGCTGCCGTTAAAAAAGCGCCCATGCGCAGAGCTCTTTGGTTCTTTCTGTCGGCACAGAAAGAACGTAATCCCTGCTTAAATCCAAATATAAAGAACTGCCTATAAATGTCAAAAATTAACCGGACACTAATAATTTATAATCTACAGATACAACAAAAGCTTCCCGCCATTCATGCAAAATATAATAAGCATGAATGGCGGGAAGTATCTTATTTGCCCGAACCTACTTGTACAACAAAAAAATAGCAGGAATCTTCGACAGGTCGGGAATATTGTCTTTCCACTCCTTCACCATGCGAGTACGCACAAATTCATCATCGCAAGTAAGGTTGGCAGCAATGCACAATTTTGTCTGTGGGCGGCAGTTCTTTATAATATCCTCAATCATCTTGCCGTTGCGATAAGGTGTCTCAATAAACAACTGCGTCTCATCCTCATTGTAAATGCGCTGTTCAAGCTGTTTGAGCCTGCGCGCACGCTCCTCAGGCTTGATAGGCAGATAGCCGTGAAAAGCAAAGCTCTGCCCGTTGAACCCCGACGCCATCACCGACAGAATAATACTCGACGGCCCCACAAGCGGCACCACCTTCATACCTTTGCGCTGTGCTATGGCAACGACATCCGCCCCCGGATCGGCAACCGCCGGACAGCCTGCCTCGGAGATTACACCCATGCTCTTGCCCTCGGCAAGCGGTGCAAGGAAGCTTGCAATATCAGCGGGAGAGGTATGCTTGTTAAGCTCGAAAAACTGCGAGCCGTCAATATCGAATTGGGCATCCACCCTACGCAGAAAGCGACGCGCCGTACGCACATTCTCCACAATAAAATATCTTATTTCCTTAATAATCTCGCTATTGCGCTGTGGCAACACCCTCTCAAGAGGAGTCTCGCCCAGCGTAACAGGAAGCAAATAAAGTGCAGTCTCCATAATAGGCATAAAATTATTTTCTGATTGTACGGTGCGAATAATACCTATTTTCGCAACGCATCTGCAAAGATAATCCATTTTGCGGAGAGTGCTTTTAACAAGTAAAAAAAATGCAACTTATCTATTGTAAAAACATACTTTGCAACATATATTTGCATAATGAACACCGAAAATTCAATTTTGTAATAAAACTGCAACCTTATTCGAGCATTTGTATAGTATAATTGCGAAAAAAAATTAGTGTTAACTTTAAATTTATACTACCATGCAGATGTTCATTTCTGACAAACGTGAAGAATTAGAAAAGGAAAAAGAGAAAAACAATGCACTGAGAAATCTTTTTCCGAGTATGTACGAAGATGAGGAAGATGATACAGAGTATTATCTTACAGATGAAAATTGGAACAGAAACAGTAAACCGCTATCGGATGGCATTTTTGCTAAAGACAGCAATAATGTTAAGACAAAAGCCGTAGAAGAGCGACCAAAAGCAAATTTGAACATAGACCCGTGGAGATTCGAAAAAATGGCCGACCACATGCAGAATGGTATAAAAGTCGGGATTGACGGCAAACTCGACACCGTACCCTTGCAACGAGTAGGCTATGGCGATTATTTCGAAGAATTGAATAATGCCAAATTTGAATCGGTTATACCGATAACACTTGAATTCGAGGGAGGATATTCAAATAGAGAAAATGATACTGGTGGAGAAACAAAGTATGGGATAACTAAAACATTTTACGATGAATACAAACATAAAACACCCGGAATTGCACCGGACATAAAGTCGCTAACTTTGGACGATGCAAAAAGATTATACAAAGCTCATTGGGACAAACATAATTTGGGCTATATACAAGATAAACGCAAAGCCTTGTTGATAAATGACTATATAATAAACTCTAATGCAGTTAAAGCTATTAAACGTATACAAACAAAGTTACAAAACAACTATAATCTCACACCGGATGGCATAATAGGAGCAAACACGATTAGAGCCATAAACGACATTGATTTTGAAAGTTTTGCAGATACTGTACAAACAGATAGAAGAAACAATTTTGACAAAAACGTAGATGAAAATTACACAAAAAATATTAAAAACATAAACGGATGGATGAACAGATTGAATAAGTTGTCAGATTCAGTTGGTTTTAAGAAAAAATATAAAAGCAAGTACCAATATTAATAATTTGATATTATGAACAGAATTATCACAGTAATACTACTCGTATTATGCCTTATGGGATGTGCATCCTTAAAAACAAAGAAGTATAATAAATTATATGAAAAGGAGAGCACTTACAAAGTAAAAGAGACCGGTCAATCACCCTTTGTAGGAACATGGGATTGGGTTTACGACAAACCCGGTGTAAGAAATATACGTATATTTATTGGTGAGCGCAATGATTCTTTGATGATTGGAATATGCGCAGTCTTGAATTATGGCAATTGGGTTTCAACTTCATCGTGTGATAATGACGGTAAAACCATCCCTGATGTATGTATAGCCAACCCAAAGAGAGGAAATACGATAAATGCTGTTTATTGTCAAGAAGATTCACGAATTAAAGTAGCATATTTCGATTCGGTAACAATAAAACTTATGAATAAAAATACATTAGTATTTTTAACAGCCGGTGGGGAATATTGGGAATTGCCGCGACAAATGGTTCTCAAACGGGTGAACAATGAAAATATGGAATTCTCCAATGAAATAGATGAAGTTTATAAGGAAGTTCAGAAGTAACATTCCAGCCTATTAGCGGAACATCATAAACAAGAAGCATGAAAAAATATATTATAATAATCTCGCTTGTAGTTCTTGCTGCATCGTGTAAATCCCTAATAGACAAAGACTACTCGCACTTATACGAAAAAGAGAGCACATACAAGATAAAAAGCGAAGGCCAATCCCCATTCGTAGGACGATGGCAATGGGTACGCAACAAAAATGGAGTAAGAAGCGCACTCATTGATATTGGCGAGCGCAACGACTCGTTGATGATTGGAATACGCTCTATTCTTGATTATGGAAACAGAATCCATTGCACCGAGAAGGATGGCAAAGGTTTATATATTCCCGAAATATGTATTGCCATACCTAAAGGTCAAAATACCATAAACGCAGTTTTTTGCAGAGAGTGCTCAATGTCAGGATACCACTTGTTCGATTCAGTAACAATAAAGCTGATGGATAATAACACTTTAGTATGGTCCACAAAAAAAAGCGAAGCCTTTTATGTTCCGATGCAAATGGTACTTAAACGCGAACACGACAAAAACAGAAAATTCTCCGATAATATAGAAGCTGTATACATAGAATCCAAGAAGCAACCATGAAAAGAGTGATTTACATATTCGCGCTGACGCTACTATTTTCGTCCTGCGCATCGCTTAGGAACAATGGCGAAGGCGACAATGCCGCATCGCCCTTTATCGGTAAATGGATGTGGCAACCAAAGGGCGAAAAGGGTATTTCGTGCCTTTACATCGGCGAGCGCAACGACTCGCTGCTAATATCCGTATATGGTAAATTCAGATACGCATGGCTTTTTATCCCATACGAAGGTAAGGACGGGACAATGCAGGCAGACATTTCCATGCCTATGCCCGACGAAAACAGGGCAAAAGCGGTATATTCACACTCTCCCATGAGCAAGGATGACAATGTAAGATACAAGAAAATATCACTTAGGCTAAAGAACAAGAATACTCTTGTGTGGAAAACAGAACTGAGCGACGGCATCAACATCCCCAAGCGCATGGTCTTCAAACGCGAATCGCACAAGAACTACAAATTTTTCGAGAAACCATACTTCGTTTACAAATAAGAAGCTGTTTCTCGGTCAATTTTCACAATTAGGGGAATGGATAATTATATAGAAATTGAAAAATACGAGGATATTGCCGGACTGATGGTTCCCGGGCACATATTCAGACATTATGCTTTTCAGAATATAGAGTTCAGACGCGAAGCTATACAGTGTCGCTTCTGCGATTGTATATTTATGGGTTGTTCGTTGCCGAAAGAGGTGCACCGATGCCTCGATGAGGATTGTTATATATTCCCCAAAATGAATATGCCATACAACATCTTCCGTGCACAACTGTACTCCCCCGCAGAGCTCTACGATGGATACAATCCCGCAATCCCCGAGAGCTACTCATCCTGTTACGACACAAAGGTGTATGCCCATTATATTAACAAAGGGAAGCAGGCAAGGGATATAGCCGAGACTTTGGCACGCACACTGCACGACCACTCTATAAGCGATGCATTGCACGACATGCTTTCACACTACGATGAACGCAGCGTGGTAGCTGTTATGGGCGGACATGCCCTGCTGCGTACAGAGAAACACTATAGGAGTGTAGCTATTATGGGCAAGCACCTTACGGAACGCGGCGCCATCATGGTTACAGGTGGCGGCCCGGGAGCAATGGAAGCTACCCATCTGGGCGCATGGTTGGCAGGACGCTCCGACGAGGCTTTGGATGAGGCTCTGAACATTCTGTCATCCGCGCCCTCGTACAAGGAGAATGGATGGCTTGAATCGTCATTTGAAGTGATGGAACGGTTGCCACGCATCGAGGACTACAAG
This sequence comes from Bacteroidales bacterium, assembly GCA_015060835.1. Classification (GTDB taxonomy): domain Bacteria; phylum Bacteroidota; class Bacteroidia; order Bacteroidales; family Bacteroidaceae; genus HGM04593. The sequence continues at coordinate 21,993 of SUXT01000016.1, read as the reverse complement.
AGTATAGGTATTCCTACATGGTTCTACGGGCACGAACCAGCAACACCATTTGCCACGCACATCGCAAAATATTTCGACAACAGCATACGCGAGGATGGCCTTCTGACCATTGCAAAGGGAGGAGTGATATACTCTCCCGGAAGCGCCGGCACCATGCAAGAGATTTTTCAAGATGCGGCACAGAACCACTATCTCACCTGTGGATATGCCAGCCCTATGGTCTTCTTCGGCAGCAGATATTGGAGAGAGAAATTCCCGGTATACTCAATGCTCAAGAACCTGCACTGCAATGGATGTTACAAGAACCTGTTGCTCTCGCTAACAGACGACCCCGACGAAGCGGTAGATACCATTATGGATTTCGTCACAGGAGGGAAAATATACTGACAAACGGGCAAGAAACATGAAGTTTACTTCTATGTTTTTACAGCAAGTACAGTATATATTCATGGAGACCTCAAATCATTAGCGTTATACTTCTAAATATCAACAAAATAGCTCGTCAAAAAAGTTCCTGCCCTTAAAGGGGAGGTGGATTCAAAAACGATAGTTTTTGAAGACGGAGGGGTTTTCCTCGCGTAGTACGGTTTATTGTAGTACGATAGGTTAAGAACCCCCTCCGAGATTTTTCCAATGGAAAAAATCTCTCGTCCCCCTTAAAGAGGGACAGCTCTTTAAGTTTCATATTTAAAAGAGATTAGCAAAAGTACAAAAGCTAAAAGATGTGTACAAAGATTAGCCTCTTCAAGAGGAGGAATGTTAAGAAGCTGTTTGAATTTTATTAGAAAATAATTTATTGCTGTCCGGTAAATTTTTATTCTACTTATGTTTTGAACTCTTCTGTCTTCAAAAACTAGGTAAACAACTCTCCCTCTTGGATAAGAGGGAGTACCCAAAGGGGGAGGGAGTTTGAATGAAAACACAAGCAATAGTTTCAAACTCCTCCGTCTTCAACCGCTTTTGCGGTTGAATCCACCTCCTCTTATCCAAGAGGAGGAGTTTAAATGACTCACCAGCAAAGTCTGGGGAGTAATATAAAAATATATTAGTGTCCAGTTAATTTTTATTCTGCTGATGTTTTGAACTCCTCCGTCTTCAAAAACAAGTTTTTGAATCCACCTCCTCTTCAAGAGGAGGAATGTAAATCATTGAAAATTATTAATATACGACATTCTCCCTCTTGAAGAGGGAGTGCCCGCAGGGCGAGGGAGTTCCAATCATTGACTTAAATTTGTCTTAATAAAAAAATTGGGGCTTGTAGTTACTTAAATATTGAATTTTAAACGACTTAAATACGTTTACCGGACACTAATAATAAAAATATTATCTTTCCGTTTAAATCATTGCACTCATATTTGCATTAATAAAGGAACTGGGGCTTATACAAGCTTAAATCTTGAATTTAAAACAGCTTAAATGCGTTTACCGGACAGTAATAAAAATAATTCTATATTTGCGCTGTTTATTTCGGCTTATTTAATAGAGTTTATCTCCTTCGCACCTCAGCTATTTTCAAGCGAGCTTGAATAGCGCTCGGTTTGTCGTCGATTGAGTCTATTTAATGTTATTGAATAGCTCTCAAACAATTCCGAAAGATAGTGCAAGCCGAGAGAAGAATATCAAGTTTACTTGAATATTATTCCGAGGCGCAGCCTATCTTATTTAAAGATAGTGCAAACGAGCGCAATGTAAGCTTGCTTACAATTGCAATGCGAGTGCAGCCTATCTTATTAAAATAAAATTCAAACAGCTTCTAAATTATAGAAAATCATTCGTTTATACACCCTCTCTTGATCTGCCTTACGCTATTTTATCTCATCCCACTTCGGCGGCTCAACACCCAAAAGATGTCTGACAAAGAAATCGTATCTTTTGTGCTCGCCGAAAGATTCGCCCATCGTGTGGCGTGCTCCGGGAATTACTACAAGCTCAAAATCCTTACCGGCCTTTATCAAGGCGTTTGCAAGCTGCATGGTAGATGCAGGATCCACATTATCGTCCATCTCTCCTACGACAAGCATCAGCGGACGACGCAAAAGGTGAGCATTCTCAACATTGGAGCTCTTTTTGTATTGCTCGCCCACAGGGTAGCCCAGCCACTGTTCGTTCCACCATATTTTGTCCATACGATTATCGTGGCAGCCGCAAGCCGAATATGCAGCCTTGTAGAAATCGGGATAATGGAGCACAGCAGTAGTTGATTCCTGCCCACCTGCCGAACAGCCATATATGCCTACGCGCTCAATATCCATGTAAGGATACTTCTTTGCAGCAGCCTTAATCCACGCTATATGATCGGGCAATCCGGCATCCTGAAGATTGCGGTAGCAGATATTCTCAAATTCGCGCGAACGGAACGATGTCCCCATTCCGTCTACCATCACCACAATAAATCCAAGCTCTGCAATTGAAGTCATGTTCCAGTCGTAAGGAGTGAATTTCTTGGGTACATAGTGGCTGCCGGGACCTTGATAAATGTACTCTATAATGGGATATTTCTTTGCCGGGTCGAAATTCGACGGACGCACTATCAATCCCCACATATCACTCTTTCCGTCGCGTCCTTTGGCAGTGAAAACTTCGGGAGCTTTCCAACCCTCGGCGAGCAGACGGCTGATGTCGGCAGTTTCAAGTTCCATAACTTTTTTACCATCATCGTTGCGCAATACAGCTTCGGGGGCATCTGTTACAGTGGAACAGACATCGACCAGATATTTCATATCGCGCGAGAAGGTGGCCGTATGCATACCTTTGGCTGGTGTAAGATCGGTGAATCCCTTGCCGTCAAAGCCTATGCGGTAGTAACGTATGTGATAGGGGTCCTCGTTCTTTTTCACTCCATTGGCCGAGAAGTATATCATACGCTCTTCTTCATCTACACGGAGAATGTCACGAACATACCACTCGCCCTTAGTTATCTGATGCGTTGGGGTACCCGTTGTGCGGTCATACATATAAAGATGATTCCAATTGTCGCGCTCGCTCATCCATATTATATGCTTCCCATCGCGCAGGTCGTGGCGGAAGTAACGGCTGTAATTGACATATTTGTCGCTTGTCTCTTCTATTACAGGACGCACCGTGCCATCCTCAGCCGAGAGTTCGAGCACGCGATAGACCTGATGTCCGCGCTGGTTGTACTCGAATGTGAGCGTGCGGCTGTCGCTGTCCCAACGTGGAGGGCGTATCTCGTACTGCTGCGCGAAAAGTTCGCTCGACGGGATGATTGCCTGCCCGCTCTCTACATGATAGATACAAGGCAACTTGAATGGGAGTTCGTCACCCGGTTTTGCATACTCCTGCTTGTGGAGTTTAGGCTGAAGCTGGTCGCTTGGCGACGATTCTACATAGTAGACATAGCGTTTCTCGGTGGGGCGTATTTTGCAGGATGCCAACTTGCGGCTGTCGGGCGACCAACGTATATATGCCGAATAGTAGTTTCCGATGGTGCCGTCTATGCTCAATTGACGTTCTTTGCCTGTTGAAAGTTCTTTCACATAAATGTTGTGCTCCTTAATGTATGCCGTATATTTTCCGTCGGGCGATGTTACAGGAGCAGCCTCCTTTTCGTCGTCGCGCTCCATCCAATGGCGCTGACGCCCCTGGCGACGGTGTATTTCACCACGGTCGGCAAGTGCATTATGCTGTTTATCGTACATCCAACGACGGCCGGAAAATTGAAAATAGAGCGTGTCGGCGCTGTCAGTAGTTGTCAGTTGCGATAGATTAAGATTTGCCGGACTTACATTTTTGCGGCTCTTTTCGGACAACGCAGCAGCCAACAGTTGATGATCGAACAGTTCGTGTCGCTCTTTTTTGTCGGCATCAACAATTACATAGACGGTACCATCGGGGGTATTGCGCGTATACCAGAACTTATGGGTATTGCCTATCCAATGAGGCGAAACTCCCGAATAGAAGGTTTTTCCACTGTACTTGTGGTACATTGAGTAGGCACGCTTGTAGTCCTCTACCGTGCCCTGGGCAACTGCATCGCAGAGCATGGTTGTAAGCGCAATGGCTATCAGAATAATTGTATTGTTTTTCATAGTGTCAATTTGTGATATTTTATGATTTACTGTATCAGCACAAGGTCTGCAACACCTTCCACACAACAATGAGATGACATATTGTCCCTGCTAACACAAAAAGATGAAAGATAGAGTGCATAAACTTCACCTTGTGTATACTGTAGAGCACTGCCCCTGCAATGTAGCAGACACCCTCGGCTATGAGCCACGCTACCACGCTGAACTCCACAGCATCGAGCAGGGCTTTGAATGCCACAAGCACAACAAGCCCCATAAGCACATAGCACAATGTCTCTATGCGGTTGTGTTTCTTGAGATTGAAGAAACTTGTAAGCGTACCGACGATGGCACAGAGCCATACAAAGACGAAGAGTCCCCATCCCCAATAGCCGGAGTCGCGCAGGGCAATGAGTGTTATGGGCGAATAACTGCCCGCTATGTGCCAATAGATTGCAGCATGGTCGAAACGGCGGAATATCTGCTTCAGTCCCGATTGGGGCTGACTGGCATGATATAGTGTAGAGAAAATATACGAACTCAACATTCCGAAGACATATAGCCACACACCCAGCATTGCCAACGCATCGCCATGCCGCGAAGCCGTTGAAACAAAGATGAATGATACGACAATGCCTGTTACAATTCCAATAGAATGGGATATTGCGTTGAATTTTTCCTCTTCGGGAGTATATTTACTTGTTTGATTCATATTATATTTTTTTCGTTCACAAGAAGCTTTTTTCGAGTTGTAAGATTTTTTTCTTCGCCTCCAATCCTCCGGCATAGCCGGCAAGCGCCCCATTGCTTGCCACCACCCTGTGGCATGGCAGAAAAATCGACAGCGGATTAGATGCTACAGCCGTGGCTGTTGCCCGCACCGCGCGAGGTCGCCCCACCCTGCGGGCAAGTTCAATGTAGGAGATTGTCTCTCCGTAGGGGATGCTCTGCAGTTGCTCCATCACCTGATGCCGGAAAGTGGTGCCAGAGAATAGGAGCGGCACTCCGAAGCCTTTGCGCTCTCCTCTGAAATATTCATCGAGTTCAGCTGTTGCCCGCACAATATTCTCCGATGGGGTGTATGAAACAGACGTGGCAGAGAAGTATGCAGAGAGCTTGCGCAAGGTTGCTTCACTACGTCCACCGGTACACCAATCGCACATGATGAGTCTATCGGCAAATGAACCGAGAAGCAATGTGCCCACCGGAGACTCATACTTTGCAAGATGGATGGTGTTCATATCGGTAATGGGTGTTGTCGGATAGTGATATCAAACGGCATATATCAGATAGAAAAGAGCCGCTCGGCATTTGCTGTAGTTACGGCAGCAACATTCTCTACTGTGGTGCCGTATATCTGCGCCACGCGTTCGGCTATATATGGAATATAGGCACTCTCGTTGCGTTTGCCACGACGGGGGACAGGCGCAAGATAGGGAGAGTCTGTTTCGAGCAGCACCCTTTCGAGTGGCAAACGCCGCAGAAGGTCGGGGAGATTGGATTTTTTGTATGTTACCACTCCGCCTACACCGAACATGAAGCCCTCGAAACGCGCCAGAGCGCCCAACTGCTCCTCGTCTCCCGAATAACAATGGAAGACCCCTGTCAGTTCATGCGCACGGCAACGTGTAAGTGTATCGAGCAGGTCGTCGAAAGCATTGCGTGAGTGTATGACAAGTGGCAGGCACTTTTCGCGTGCCCATGCTATCTGTGTTTCGAACACCTCTATCTGTCTGTCGCGGTATGTGGTGTCCCAATAGAGATCTATCCCCACCTCTCCCACGGCTATGATGTCAGTGCGACTGTCGAGTATCTGTTTGAGGGTGCGCAGTTCGCTGTCGCTGTCTGCATCAACATCGGTAGGGTGCAGACCTACCATAGGGAAGCAGATTCCCGGATAGTCGGCACACATCTGCATGATGGAAGCTACGGATGACGACCTTATGCAGGGGAGACACAGTTTTGTAACCCCCGCATCTATGGCACGCCTTACTGCCTCCTCTCTGTCCGCATCGAAATCCTCGACGAACAGATGGGTGTGGGTATCTATATATCTATTCATTGTCGCTCTTCTGAGGGCTTTTCTTTCTGTCGGGGCGGGTGTAGTATATAATGCCGTACTCGGAGCATTTCTTTATTCTATCGTCGCCTGTGAGAGTGGCGAATTTCTCCTCAATCTCCTGCCACACATCGAAGATTATCCTGTCACATTCGGGGCGCAATGCAGCGACCGATGCAAGAGCTTCGGCTGTTGCCTCCTGCAATCTGCGCTGGCGTTCGTACATATCCTTGAAGATGTCGCAGGCTACTGCCACTCGCCCCATCGTGGGGTTGTAGATGGGCACTCCACCCTCTCCCTGGCGCTTTCTTTCACCATCCGCTATCTTGCGGCTCCATTCAAGGACTGCACTTTCGGGGATTATCGTAGGCAGTGAATCGTCATCGACAGGAAGTCCGTAGTATGCACGCTTGGCACGTGGTATCTCCTCGCGCATGACAGCCATCGAAAAGACCTGGAGGAAATGCATCACATACATACGCGCCTTCTTATATGCTGCTTCGTAGCGGGCATTGCTACGCTTGGACGATTGCTCCGAAACAGATTTGGTATATGCCTCCACGGCACGCGTAAGCCTCTCGAGCATTGTCTTTGCCCGGGAATATGTGTTGTGCTTCAGGGTATTTGTATACACTCCACCCTGCACACAGCTGTCGACAGCCATCTTCAACGCACGCATTCGGGCGCGGTCGGTATTGGGTAATCTCCTGTATGGCATCGACTATCAATGTATTCTGTTGAGCAATGAGTCGGCAAAGCTCTTGATGACGCTCTTGCGCTCGGCGGGCACAGAGACTGCATCGAGGTAGCTGTCACATTCGGCAAAGAGGGTTGCAATTTTCTCTTCACACTGTCTGCGTATTCCCAGAGTGTTGTAGAGTGAGGTGAAGTATTTGATTTTTGCATCTGCATCAAACTCTTCCTGAGCCATCCACTGCTCCATTTCGCGACGCTGCTCGGGCGAAGCCTGTTCAAGGGCATTTATCAAAAGGAATGTCTTCTTGTTGCAGCAGATGTCGCCACCTATCTTCTTACCGAAGACCTTCGGGTCGCCATAGACATCGAGGAGGTCGTCCTGCAACTGAAAGGCAAGACCTACAGTTACACCGTAACGGTAGAGGTTTTCGGCATCCTCCTTGCTTGCTCCTGCAAGCATTGCACCCAGCTTCATACAGTTTGCTATGAGGACAGAGGTCTTCAGGCGTATCATATTTATATACTCCTCCTCCTTCACATCGTTTCTCTTCTCGAACTCCATGTCGTACTGCTGTCCTTCGCCTATCTCCTTTGCCATTTCGTTGAAGAGAGCAAGGGCTGCGGGCAACTTGTCGCTGTCGACGTGCGAAAGGAATTCGTATGCAAGCACAAACATTGTATCACCGGAAAGAATGGCTTCGTTCTCGCCCCACTTCTTCCATACGGTAGGCATTCCTCTGCGAACATCTGCCTTGTCCATCACATCGTCGTGGAGGAGGGTGTAGTTGTGGTAGGTCTCCATTGCCACTGCGGGATAGAGAACTTGTTCCACATCTTCTTTATAGAGGTTGTATGCCATGAGCAATGCCACCGGACGCACTCGCTTGCCTCCTTGTTCGAGTGTGTAGATGATGGGGGCGTACAATGCAAGCGGTTCGCGGGCATACTTCAGTTCTGATATAAAGTTGTTTACTTTGTTGCGTAATTCTTCCCAGCTATACATAAATGGTATGTTATTATATGGTTGGTAATATTTAGAATTTAGAATCTAAGACACTATAAAAAAACGAGAGGCTACAAAACTTTGCAGCCTCCCGGTCATGTATCTCTATTTTACTGCAATCTGAACATTACAGGCAGTGTATACTTTACGCGTACGGTCTTACCTTGCTGACGACCGGGCTTCCATTTGGGCATTGCAGATACCACGCGAACAGCCTCTTTATCGAGATATACATCGTTGGTACTCTTCATTACCTCAACATCGGTGATTGAACCGTCGGTGTTTACAACGAAGTTGATGTATGCACGACCCTGTGAGTTGTTCTGACGGCTGATGCTGGGGTACTTGATGTTGTCCTTGAGGTACTTCATCAAAGCCTGCATACCACCGGGGAACTCGGGCTGATCCTCTACCACGTTGTAGATTGTCTCCTCTTCGGGAAGTTCCTCTACCACGATGTTCATGTTCTCGTTGATTTCTACAACCTCACCCTGGTCCTCAACAGAGATAATCTCTGTCTCCTGGATGTCGGCGTCGTCCTCTACGATTTCGAGAGCATCAGTAATCTGCTTAGCTTCGGGGGGAGGGGGAACCACCTTCTTTTCGGGCAAAGTGATGGGAATCATCACCTCCTCTTCGAGGAGCACACCTGCGCTGACAATTTCACCTGTCTCCTTACGCTCTGTGGCTGTCCACTCGAAAGCCACAAACAAAGTAGCGAATACGAGTATATAGCCTATCAGAAGCCATGTACTTTTGTTTTTCTCAAGGTTGGCCTTAGGGCTCTTTTTTACCTCGAGAATCTCATTCGCGTTTTCCTGTAATTTGCTTTTGTTGTCCATTATGTTATTTTTATTTATTTTCTATTGGGCAAAAATAAACAATATTTTTCTATATCCGCAGAGAATTTTTCTCTTTTTTTGATTTTCAATTAAAAATAATTCAAAAATTATAAAAAAAGGGAGTATTTTGCGATATTCACCCTCTTTTTTTGCAAAGATAACCAAAAAATAAACTCCTGCAGCTATTGCAGTGCAAAGGTATATTTTTTTTCGGAAGTTATAGCTATTTACAACACTTATTTTTGAAAGATTTTCTAAAAGCGTCAATCAAGTTTGGTATTTCGCTCGGCTTGCACTATCTTCGCAAATATCTTTGCCTATCACGGTATGGATTACAACACATATTTCAACGATGCAATATAAAAGGATATTATTAATAATAGTAACGATGGTATTGTCGTATGCAGCTATGGCACAGGACGGAAGTTCCGTCTTCAATTTCCTGCGCCTGCCCTTCTCGGCACACGCGGCAGCACACGGCGGGAACAACATTTCACTCATCGAAGACGACCTCACACTTGCCTACCACAACCCGGCACTGCTCATAAACACCACCGACAAGACGCTGAGTCTCAACTACATGACATACATAACCGACAGTAAGGTTGCAGGAGCCATGTTCAACAAAGTGTTCGGCGAGCGCTCGGCCGGAGCCGTTGCCGCACGATACGTGGATTACGGTTCATTCGACGGATACGACGAGGACAACAACGCAACCGGCAGCTTCGACGCAAAGGACATCGAGATAAAGATAATGTACAGTTATCTGCTCAGCGACCGCATCAGCGGCGGCGTTTCGGGCAAATTCATCACCGCAGAATACGAAAGCTACAATTCTGTAGCCTTAGGCGTAGACCTCGGACTCAACTATTACAATGAGGAGAGCGACTTTTCAGCCTCACTTGCATTATGCAATCTGGGCGGACAGGTAAAGGCATTCGACGACAAGACCGAAAAGATGCCCATCGACCTGCAACTGGGCTTCACCAAGCGCCTCGCACATGCCCCCATCCGCGTCTCTGTAACGCTTACCGACCTCAACCACTGGAGCAAGGAGCACTTCTACAATGCCGATGGCAGCGAGGATAATTTCAGCGAAATAGTGCTGAAACATGCCCACTTCGGAGCCGATCTGTTATTGGGCGACAATTTTCAGGTATCACTCGGATACAACTACCGCATGTCTCAGGAGCTATCCGTGGCAGGCAGTAAATGGGACGGCATCACAGCAGGTGCCAACCTATCGGTAAAGAGAGTAAAAATAGGAGCATCGTACAGCAAACTGCACGTATCCTCATCATCATTCATGTTTAACGTATCATATTCATTATAAACACCATGAAAAAAATTACAATAGCAATAGACGGCTACTCATCGTGCGGAAAGAGCACTATGGCAAAAGCACTTGCACGCAACATAGGCTACCTCTACTTCGACAGTGGTGCAATGTACCGCGCCGTCGCCCTCTACTCCATGCAGAACGGCATAATAACAGCCGAAGGCATAGACAAGGAGCGCCTGCGCGAAGAAATAGGCAACATCAAGATAACATTCTGCGCCGACGAAGAGACCAAAAACTCCATAACATACCTCAACGGTGTAAACGTTGAAAAAGAGATACGTTCCCTCGAAGTATCGCAACAGGTGAGCCACGTGGCAGCACTGGACTTCGTCCGCGCCGCCCTCATAGAGCAACAGCGCGAAATGGGCAAGGCAAAAGGCATTGTAATGGACGGCCGCGACATAGGCACGACAGTATTCCCCGATGCCGAGCTTAAAGTATTTGTAACCGCAAGCGCCGAAGTACGCGCCAAGAGACGCTACGACGAACTTGTGGCACGTGGCGACAACCCCGACTACAACGACATTCTCGCAAATGTGATAGAGCGCGACCACATAGACCGCACACGCGAAGTAAGTCCCCTGAGACAAGCCGAAGACGCCCTGCTGCTCGACAACAGCGAAATGACCATCGAAGGACAGCTCGAATGGCTTAAAGAACAGTTCAAACAACGCACCGCAGAATGATAAAGGTAGAGATAGACGAAAATTCAGGTTTCTGCTTCGGAGTAACCACAGCCATAAAAAAGGCGGAAGAGGAGCTGAAAAACAGCAGCGACACCCTCTACTGCCTCGGCGACATTGTGCACAACGGCATAGAGTGCGAAAGGCTCAAGCGGCTCGGACTTGTAACCATCGACCACGAAGAGTACCGCAAACTGCGTGGTGCAAAGGTATTGCTGAGAGCCCACGGCGAACCGCCCGAAACATATTCCATCGCCAAAGAGAACAACCTGCAACTGATTGATGCCACCTGCCCTGTAGTGCTCAAACTGCAGCAGCGCATAAAGCAGAAATGGGAAAGCAGCATCGGCGAAGAGCGCCAGATAGTCATCTACGGCCAATCGGGACATGCCGAAGTACTCGGTCTTGTGGGGCAGACACACGGCAACGCCATCGTAGTGGAATCCCCCACACAAATAGAGAAGCTCGACAAGGAGAAAGACACCTACCTCTATTCACAGACCACAAAATCGCTCGAAGGCTACAGACAACTCACTGAAGCGGTAAAGGAGTACATATCTCCCGAAAAGAGATTCGAATCCTACGACACCGTCTGCCGCCAGGTAGCCAACCGCATGAAGGGCATAAGCGACTTTGCCAGTTCCCACGAACTTATAATATTCGTCTGCGGCCGCAAAAGTTCCAACGGCAAGATACTCTACAACGAGTGCAAGCGTGTAAACCCCAACACCCATCAGGTAGAGAGTGCTTCGGAAATAGACTTCTCATTGCTCGAAGGCGTAGAATCAGTAGGAATCTGCGGAGCCACCTCCACCCCCAAATGGCTGATGGAAGAGTGCAAGCAGGCAATATACGACCACAAGAACAACATATAAACTTTACATACTATGGCAAAAGAAATAAAATGCGTCGGAATACTCACATCCGGAGGTGACGCTCCCGGTATGAACGCAGCCATCCGCGCCGTTACGCGCGCCGGCATCTATCACGGTCTCAAGGTAAAAGCAATCTACCGCGGCTACAAAGGCCTTATAACAGGAGAGATAAAAGAGTTCAAGACAGAAGACGTAAGCAACATCATACAACGCGGAGGAACCATTCTCAAGACAAGCCGCTGTCCCGAATTCAAGACAAAGGAGGGACGTGCAACCGCCTTCGAGACTATGCAGAAAGAGGAGATTGACGCACTCGTAGTAATCGGCGGCGACGGCTCCATCACAGGTGCCTACAGCCTTGCCAAGGAATTCGACATCCCCTGCATAGCCCTGCCCGGCACCATCGACAACGACCTCTACGGAACAGACACCACCATAGGATACGACACCGCCCTGAACACCATCATGGAGTGCATCGACAAAATCCGCGACACAGCATCGTCACACGAGCGTCTCTTCATAGTAGAAGTAATGGGACGCGACGCCGGCTTCCTCGCCCTCAACGGTACAATAGCCACAGGAGCCGAAGCATGCGTGCTCCCCGAAATAGACCCCGAGTTCGAGAAGATAACACAATTCATCTCCAACGGTCTGCGCCGCACCAAGAGCAGCAGTATTGTACTCTTTGCCGAAGGTCGCGAAAAGGACTACAACATCATGGAGGTAGCAGAAAACATGCGCCAGAAATTCCCCGAGCTTGATGTCCGTGTCTCAATCCTCGGCTACCTGCAACGAGGCGGCAGCCCCACAGCAAGCGACCGCATCCTCGCCAGCCGACTGGGAGTGGCAGCCATCGAATCACTGCTCGAAGGACAGAGAAACATCATGGTAGGCCTTAGAAACAACGAAATTGTCTACATCCCCTTCACAAAAGCAATAAAGGATGACAAACCTTTGGATAAGGATGTAGTGAGAGCACAAGAAATCATGGCATCATAGAACAAACATTCTGCTCCTATTGTCCCATACGCAGACAATAGGAGCAACTATTTTTATAGAAGGAGAAACTATGGAAATGAAACGAAAATTAGGCTTCGGACTGATGCGCCTGCCGCTCACCGACCCCGACAAACAAAGCAGCATAGACCTCGAAGAGAGCAAACGCATGGTCGACCACTTCATCGCCGAAGGATACACCTACTTCGACACCGCATGGATGTACTGCGGTTTTAAAAGCGAAAAAGCCGTAAAGGAGATACTCACAAAAAGATACCCGCGCGAAGCATACACCCTCACTACCAAACTCCACTACATGTTCATCAAGGAGAAGGAGGACAGAGACCGCATCTTCAACCAACAGTTGGAGAACACCGGAGTAGAATATTTCGACTACTATCTGTTGCACGACATAGGCTTCGACAGTTACAAGGCCTACAACAAATTCGACTGCTTCGAATGGATAGCCGAAAAGAAGAGAAAAGGACTTGTAAAACACATAGGCTTCTCGTTCCACGACAATGCCGAAATGCTCGACAAAGTGCTTACCGAGCACCCCGAATTCGAATTTGTGCAATTACAAATAAACTACCTTGATTGGGAGAGTAAAGGCATAGAATCGCGCAAATGCTACGAGACAGCCACCAGACACGGCAAGCCCGTCTTTGTGATGGAACCCGTAAAGGGCGGCACACTCGCCAACCTGCCCGAAAAAGCAGAAAACATACTCAAAAGCCATAACCCCGAAGCATCCACCCCCTCTTGGGCAATACGTTTCGCCGCCTCACAGCCCAACGTAGCAATCGTACTCAGCGGCATGAGCAACCTTGCTCAGATGCAAGACAACTGCTCATTCATGAAAGAGTTCAAACCTCTCGACGAAAAGGAGCTTAAAGCCGTAGAAGCAGTTGTAGATATAATAAACAGGAACATCCCCATCCCATGCACCGGTTGCTCATACTGCACCGACGGATGCCCGCAAAACATAGCAATCCCCAAATATTTCTCGCTCTACAACGCCGAGAAGCAGGAACTTAAAGGCAAATTCTGGACACCGCAAGGAGAATATTACGACCGCTTGACAGGCACCTTCGGCAAAGCAAGCCAATGCATAGAGTGCGGACAGTGCGAAGGCGCCTGCCCCCAGCATCTGCCGATAATCAAGCATCTGAAGGAAGTTGCAGAGTTGTTTGAAAAATATTAGTGTCCGGTTAATTTTTATTCTGCTTATGTATTGAACTCCTCCGTCTTCAAAAACAAGTTTTTGAATGACCTCGCAAGCTCGGCACTCCTTTGATAATATCGAAACTATGCTGCGCTCGTTGGAAATGTAAGTAAACTTCCATTCACTCGCTTGCTATAGTTTTGGAAAGCTAAAGCTTTCGTCGTCGCAAAGCTCGTGCCAGCGAGTACAATGCGAGCTTGCTTGCAATTGTAAACGAGCGCAGCCGAGCTTCGCATAAAGCAAACATTGCTTATTACGCAATGTCCTCTTCAAGAGGAGGTATGTAAATTCTTGACATAAGAAACTTAAAAAAACTGTCCCTCTTAAATAGGGGGACAACTTTTTAAGTTACTAATTCCAACAACATTACACTTTAGGTAATATATTTGATAATCATTTTTACTTTTTATCATCGGATGATTTTATCTCCTCGAAACTCACATACTCGCCCTCATCATCGTCGAAGACCTTTTTTCTCTTCGCACGCGGCTTAGACTCTTCTTTATATTCAAAAGCATCATTTTCAGTGGCAGCACCTCCGCCGGTCGCAGTGCCACCATAGCCGCCTTGTCTGTAACCACCCCTACCCGAAGAGGTACCGCCCAACATATTAAGCAGAAAGCGGATGATACCGAATATCACAGAGGGAACTATCACAAACAATGCAACAAAGAAGAGTATAATTATAAAAAGGAATTTTATCATATATTTTACATATTATAATGAGAACAACACATAACAACTACGCAAGATGTTCCCATGTAGTTCATAAATAGCACTTGAAACGTATCTCAACAAGATGCACACGTTCTAAATGCACCGTTAATTTACGATACAAAAGTACAAACAGGAATGTTATAAAATATAAAACAGAAGTTAAATAAAATCAAGCTGCACGTTTCTTCCTCAAAGACTTGATTATAGAAACTGCCACATACAAAGAGATTATGGGCACAGCCGCACCAACACCAAGCAACAACATCGGCGCCGAAGCAATCAGGAAACTATAGCGCAACTTGTTGGCTCTCCATGCAAAATACTTGAACTTGAGGGAGAACATAGGAATATCCGCCACCAACAGATAGCACGAAAGCAGTATAAGACCAATCATCAGCAACCATCCATGATTCAGGCTATATATAAAGTTGCCGTAACCAACCACCAACGATGCCCAGAAGAGGGCATTGGCAGGAGTAGGCAGACCGATGAAAGTAGTTGCCTGACGCTTATCGATATTGAAAATGGCAAGGCGCATTGCCGACAATGCAGCGATGAAGAATGCCACAAAAGGCAATATTCCTGCCACCGGAGCCAGATAATCAGGGAATTCCAATCCGCGCATGAACACAAAAACCATAAACGACGGTGCAAAGCCGAAAGTAACATCATCGGCAAGCGAATCGAGCTGCACACCAAGTGGCGAGCTCACCTTCAGCAGACGCGCCACCATTCCGTCGAAAAAGTCAAAAA
This sequence comes from Bacteroidales bacterium, assembly GCA_015060835.1. Classification (GTDB taxonomy): domain Bacteria; phylum Bacteroidota; class Bacteroidia; order Bacteroidales; family Bacteroidaceae; genus HGM04593. The sequence continues at coordinate 6,774 of SUXT01000016.1, read as the reverse complement.
TTGCACCAAAAACAATAAATGCAAGGGCCCAAATAAAATTACCTTCCATTGCCATGACACATGACACACAACCTGACAAGAGATTACAACAAGTAATTGTATTGGGAATATGTTTTTTGATGTCCATAAGGATAAACGTATTATTTTAATTTAGCAATAACAGTCTCGTCACCGACAGTCTTCTGTTCAAGTTCCACCAATACCTCGGCATCAAGAGGAAGATAGACATCCACTCTCGAACCGAACTTGATGAATCCCATATGCTGGTCGATGAAACACTCTTCACCCGGTTCGGCGTATGTAACAATGCGGCGTGCCATGGCACCTGCTATTTGTCTCACAAGCACTTCTGTACCTTCGGGTGTCTCGATAACCACCAACGAACGCTCGTTTTCGGTGCTCGCCTTAGGCAACCATGCCTTATGGAACTTACCTTTCTGGTGACCGACCTTTTTCACTATACCCTCAACAGGATACCAGTTTGCATGAACATTCAAAGGACTCATGAAGATAGAGATCATACGTCTCTTGTCCTTGAAGTAATCGGGTTCGAATACCTCCTCAATCACCACAACCTTACCATCGGCAGGAGCGATGACAAGTTTTTCCACATCCTCAGACGGGAATGTACGTTTGGGGCTTCTGAAGAAGTTCACCATCATCAGATATATGAACAACGAACCGCCCAAGAGCAACATATTGAATATGTCGCACGGTACAAAATAATAACTCAGTGTATTAACAAAGAGAAGTACAATGAAAGATACAACAAGGATAGATGTACCCTCACGATGTATTCTCATTTTCTTAATCTTTTTCAGTCTATCAATTCTTCCCATCCGTAATCAATTACATATATTATTCGACAAAAATAGTAATTATTTGTTAAACGCCCAACAAAAAGTGCCAAAAAGAGAGATTTAACTTGATAAAACAATAACATTCAAAAAGTTTTCATCAACTATTTATTTTTGTTGAAAACTTTTAGTGGAAATAGCACCACATTCTCCCAAAAAGCAACTATCTTTATCAGACATTTACATCCAAAAGCAGCAACACCAATGGAAGACTTCATACACCTCCACGTACACACCCAATACTCCATCCTCGACGGACAGGCATCCATTCCTCGTCTGGTAGACAAGGCCATTGAAGACGGAATGCGCGGAATCGCCATCACCGACCACGGCAACATGATGGGTATCAAAGAGTTTTACAACTATGTAAGCAAGAAGAACAAAGGCAAGTCCGACGAAGAAAAGTTCAAGCCCATAATAGGCTGCGAGATGTATGTAGCCACCACACGCTTATATAATAAGGACGACCGAGGCCACCACCTTATAGTTCTCGCCAAGAACCTCACCGGCTATCACAACCTTGTGAAGCTCGTCTCAAAGGCATGGAGCGAGGGTTACTACTACCACCCCCGTACCGACAAGGTAGAGCTTGAAAAGCACAAAGAGGGCCTCATCATCTGCTCGGCGTGCCTCGGAGGAGAGATACCCCAGCACATAAAGAACAGGCGATTCGAAGAGGCCGAACAGAGCATACAATGGTTCAAGGATACATTCGGCGACGACTTCTATCTCGAACTACAGATACACAAGGCCACCATTCCCCGCGCCAACCACGAAGTCTACCCGCTGCAACTCGAAGTAAATGAGAAACTTGTCGAATACAGCAAGCAATTCGGCATAAAACTCGTGTGCACCAACGATGTCCACTTCGTAGACGAAGAAAACGCCGAAGCCCACGACCACCTCATCTGTCTCAACACCGGCAAGGACCTCGACGACCCCACCCGTATGCTCTACTCCAAGCAAGAGTGGATGAAGACAAAGGCCGAAATGAACGAAACCTTCGCCGAGTACCCCGAAGCCCTTGCAAACACCATCGAAGTGCTCGACAAGGTAGAATACTACAGCATCGACAATGCCCCTATCATGCCCACCTTCGCAATACCCGAAGAGTTCGGCACCGAGGAGCAGTACCGCGAAAAGTTCACCCACGAAGACCTCTTCAACGAATTTACCCGCGACGAAAAAGGCAACGTAGTGCTGTCGCAGGAGGAGGCCGAGAAGAAAATAAAGAAACTCGGAGGTTACGACAAGCTCTACCGCATAAAGCTCGAAGGCGACTATCTGCGCAAACTCACATACGACGGCGCCAAGAAGCTCTACCCCGAACCATTCAGTCAGGAGCTCATCGAGCGCATCGACTTCGAGTTGCACATCATGAAGACAATGGGTTTCCCCGGCTACTTCCTCATTGTACAGGACTTCATCAAGGCAGCCCGCGAAGAGCTCGGCGTATCCGTAGGTCCCGGCCGTGGTTCGGCAGCCGGCAGCGTAGTGGCATATGCCCTTAGCATCACCCGCGTCGACCCCATAAAATACGACCTGCTGTTCGAGCGTTTCCTCAATCCCGACCGTATCTCACTCCCCGATATCGATGTGGACTTTGACGACGACGGCCGCGCCGAGGTGCTCAAATGGGTAACCAACAAATACGGTGCCGAAAAGGTAGCCCACATCATCACCTACGGCACAATGGCCACCAAGCTCGCAATAAAGGATGTCGCACGCGTAGAAAAACTGCCTCTCGACATCTCCAACAAGCTCTGCAAAGCCATCCCCGACCGCCTGCCCGACGGCCTGAAGATGAACCTTAAGAACGCCATCTCCGTCGTCCCCGAACTGCGCGAAGCAGAAGCATCCCCCGACGACAAGATGCGCAACACCATAAAATATGCCCGCATGCTCGAAGGCAACGTGCGCAACACCGGCGTACACGCCTGCGGCATCATCATCTGCCGCGACGACATCACCGACCACGTCCCCACAAGCATAGCAGAGGACAAGGAGACGGGCGAAAAGCTCCTCGTAACCCAATACGAAGGCAGCGTAATCGAAGACACCGGTCTCATAAAGATGGACTTCCTGGGACTGAAAACCCTGTCGGTGATAAACGAAGCTATAGAAAATGTGCGCCAAAGTCTCGGAATAGAGGTAGACATCGACAACATCCCCATCGACGACGAACTGACCTATCAGCTATACTGCAAAGGAAACACCATCGGTACATTCCAGTTCGAATCGCCGGGAATGCAGAAATACCTGCGCGAACTTCAGCCCAGCACCTTCGAGGATCTCATAGCCATGAACGCCCTCTACCGTCCGGGCCCCATGGACTACATCCCCGACTTCATCAGCCGCAAGCACGACCCCACGCTGGTACAATACGACATACCATGCATGGAGAAGTACCTGAAGGATACATACGGTATCACCGTCTACCAGGAGCAGGTGATGCTCCTCTCCCGCCAGTTGGCCAACTTCACCCGCGGCGAGAGCGACACCCTGCGTAAGGCAATGGGTAAAAAGCTGAAAGACAAGCTGGACGAGTTGAAGCCCAAATTCATCAACGGCGGAACAGCCAACGGCCACGACGCCAAGATACTTGAAAAAATCTGGGCCGACTGGGAAAAGTTCGCCTCATACGCATTCAACAAATCACACGCCACCTGTTACTCATGGGTAGCCTACCAGACGGCATACATGAAGGCCCACTACCCGTCGCAGTACATGGCAGGCTCGCTCAGCCGCAACCTCTCCAACATCACTGAAATCACCAAACTGATGGAGGAGTGCAAGAACATGGAGATAAACGTACTCGGCCCCGATGTCAACGAATCGCGCCGCAAGTTCGCCGTGAACAAACAAGGCGACATACGCTTCGGTCTATGCGCCATAAAAGGCGTGGGCGAAAATGCCGTACAATCGATAATAAACGAACGCGAAGCAAACGGCCCCTACACAAGCATCTTCGACTTTGTGCAACGAGTGAACCTCACTGCCTGCAACCGCAAGAACCTCGAATGTCTCGCCCTCTCCGGCGCCTTCGACGGACTCCCCGGCGGCATCCGACGCGAACAATACATGGGCATAAACAGCAAGGGCGAACCCTTCCTCGAAAGTCTCATACGCTACGGCAACCGCTACCAGATGGACAAGATGTCGTCGCAGAACTCCCTCTTCGGCGACGAAGAGATGGCCGAAATCCCCACCCCCGAAATCCCCGCAGCCGAGGAGTGGAGCAGCCTCACACGCCTCAACAGAGAGCGCGAGCTTGTAGGAATATACCTGTCGGCACACCCTCTTGACGAATACTCGCTCATACTCAATGAGTTCTGCAACACCACCGTTTCGGAACTCGCCGACAAGAACGCACTCGCCGGCCGCAAGATAACCATGGGCGGACTTATACCCGACGAACCGCGCACAGGCTTCAGCAAGAACGGCAAGCCCTATGGCTTCGTAATGATAGAAGACTTCTCGGGAAAATCGGAAATATCGCTCTTCGGCAACGATTGGATACAGAGAAAGAACTACTTCATCCCCGGCAATTTCGTCTACATCACAGGTTCGTGCCAGCCCAAAAGATGGGATCCCAACTCATACGAATTTGTAATCAACGACGTGCGTCTGCTCTCCGAAGTAAAGGAGAATGCCATAAAGAGCATTACGCTATCAATGAAAATAGAGGAGCTAAACGACGAATTTGTAGAAGACCTCATGCAATACATCGAAAAAAATCCCGGACAGAGCAAAATTTATTTCAATATTCGCGATACAGAGCAGGAATTTACATTAAGTTTAGTATCTTTGAACTCCACAATGAACATAACGCAACAATTCATTGACTTCATAAAGAAGCAACCCGGTATAGAATACAAATTAAACTAACATATACTTTATAAACTATGGAAATAACAGTAACAGACAACAACTATCAGGAGGTGCTCTCATCAGAACTTCCCATCGTACTTGACTTTTGGGCAACATGGTGCGGTCCCTGCCGCCAGATAGGCCCCTACATCGCCGAACTGGCCGAAGAATATGCCGGTCGCGTGGTTGTAGGCAAATGCAACATCGAAGAGGCTACAGACCTCACCTCAGACTACGGCATTATGAGTGTCCCCACAGTGGTATTCATCAAGAACGGCGAAAGAATCGAAGACCTCGACCTTGTAGGCTCAATGTCAAAAGCCGATATAAAAGAGAATATTGAAAAACTTTTCTAAAGACAAGCACCATGCAGAACGACGAATTCAGCGTAGAGGACATTGACGACGAAAAGACCATCGAATACATACGTCAACGCCTGCCGCAAGACCTCAAAGAGAAATTCAGCGACGATGAAATGTACTATTTCCTCGACACCATCTACGACTATTACGACAAGAGCGGAATACTCGAATCGGCAGGCGATGCCGACGGATGCATCGAGATAGACATCGACGCAATAGCAAAATATGTAGCTAAGGAAGCCAAGAAAGACAACATAGGCGAATTCGATCCCGAAGAAATCTTCTTCATCGTAGAAGGCGAGCTTGCATACTGCGGCGCAATAGACGACGAAGAGTAAATCACACACAATGGATATACGCATGAGACAAGAATCATGCGTATATTTTTTTCACCCCCGGTCACCATGAAAAAAGCAACAATATTGGCACTGATACTGCTGCTCGTCCCCGCAGCAATCACAGCACAGAAATACAAACTCATCTGGAAAGAGAATTTCAAAGGCAAAGAGATAAACACCGAAAGATGGTCTAAGATACCACGCGGCACCTCCGACTGGCAGAACTACATGAGTCACTACGACGGATGCTACGACGTCTCCGGCGGCAAGCTCACCCTGCTCGGCATCACAAACGAAGCCCTCCCCGGCGACACAGCCCCCTACCTCACCGGCGGAGTATACACAAAAGGGAAATTCTCAATCACACACGGCAAAGTCGAGGTAAAAGCCCGCCTCATAGGTGCTCAAGGCGCATGGCCCGCCATCTGGATGCTCCCCGAAAACCACGGATGGCCCGACGGAGGAGAAATAGACATAATGGAACGCCTCAGCCACGAAGCACAAGCCTACCAGACAGTACATTCACACTACACCTACGTGCTGAAAGAAAAGCACCCCAAGCAAAGCGAGTGCAGCCCTATAAAACCCGACGGATACAATGTATATGCAGTTGAGATACTCCCCGACAGTCTTGTATTCTCCATAAACGGGCGCCACACACTCACCTACCCCCGCATAGAAACCCATCACAGAGGGCAATTTCCCTTCGGCACACCATTCTATCTCCTCATAGACATGCAGTTAGGTGGCCAATGGGTAGGAAAAGTCAACCCCGATGAATTACCGGCGAAAATGATAGTAGATTGGGTAAAATTCTATAAGATGGTGGAATAATCAAGGAAGAGTTTGACGGTTTTGCCGGCGTATTCAGTCAAACTCCCTCCCCCGTTCGGGTACTCCCTCTTATCCAAGCTAATCTTTGGACACATCTTTTAGCTTTTATATTTTTCGCTAATCTCTTTTAAATAAGAAACTTAAAAAAGCTGTCCCTCTTAAAGGGGGACGAGAACTTTTTTCCGAGAAAAAAGTTCGGAGGGGGTTCTTAACCTATCGTACTACAATAAACCTTGCTACGCGAGGAAAACCCCTCCGTCTTCAATCGCTAATCGCGCTTGAATCCACCTCCCCTTTAAGGGCAGGAACTTTATTCAACAAGCTATTTTGCTGATATTTAAAAATATAGCAAATGCCGATTTAAAATAAATGTGTACAGAGATTAGCTCTTGAAGAGGGACGAGAACTTTTTTCAAGAAAAAAGTTCGGAGGGAGTTCTAAAATCTATCGTAGAGCAAAAAAGCATGCGATGAGAAGAGAACTCCTCCGTCTTCAAAAAACTTCGTTTTTCGA
>SUXT01000015.1 GCA_015060835.1 Bacteroidales bacterium | reverse complement strand
GAGTCTATTTTGGCATCTTTTCTTTCTTATTTTTTGGAAATAGCCCGCTATTCCCTGCAAAATGCGAAAGAAAATCTACTCAAAATAGCTCTCAAATAATTCCGAAATAAAATTCAAACAGCTTCTTAAAAAGTGAACAATATGAAAATAGCTATATTAGGCAGCGGAAATATGGGAGGCGCAATAGCAAAAGGCCTTTCGCAAGGCAGTATTGTAAAGGCCTCTGATATAATATGTACAGCAAAGAGTACCGCCACTCTTCAAAAAATACAAGAAGATGTTCCCGGGATAAATACAGCACAATGCAACCGCGAGGCCGTAAAGGATGCTGGCATTATAATAGTTGCCGTAAAGCCGTGGTTTGTGGCTGCTGTTCTTGATGAAATAAGAGAATCGATAGATTACAGCCGCCAGATGATAATCTCTGTAGCTGCAGGTGTAAACTTTGCGCAGCTGAAGGAATATCTGCAATTTGACAACCCTATCCTTTTTCGCGTAATCCCTAATACAGCGATAGCCGTCAGATGCAGCATGACCTTTGTTGCATCGTGCAACGCAACCGCCGAGCAGGAGAGTGCCGTTGTGGCACTGTTCGAAGAATTGGGCTGTGCGATGCTTGTCGACGAGGCGCAGATTGCAGCAGGAACGGCGCTTGCTTCATGCGGTATTGCCTACGCGATGCGCTACATACGAGCCGCCACAGAGGGTGGAGTGGAACTTGGGTTTCGTCCGGCGGTAGCTCAGAAGATAGTCTCTTATACAGTGCAGGGCGCAGCGCAACTGCTTTTGCAGAGTGGTGCTAATCCTGAAACTGAAATAGATAAAGTAACAACTCCGGGCGGAATAACCATCAAAGGCCTTAATGAAATGGAACATTGCGGCTTTTCGTCAGCTGTGATAAAAGGGCTTAAGGCAAGTAAATAATCTTTGTTCTAAGTGAGGCAAATAACAAAAGCAGGTTGCACCCGGTGCAACCTGCTTTTGTTATAAAATAGCGGAATTACTTGTTTGCTGAAATAATTTCGTATGTATCAGAAGCAATCATAAGTTCCTCGTCTGTGGGGATGAGAACAACCTTCACCTTAGAAGCATCGCTTGAGAGGACTGCCTCCTCGCCACGGATGTTGTTTCTCTCTTCGTCGAGTTCGATTCCGAGGAAGTCGAGGCCTTCGAGAACAGCTGCGCGGCAATGAATCTGGTTCTCGCCTACACCGCCTGCAAATACGATGATGTCTACACCACCCATTGCTGCAGCGTATGCACCGATGTATTTCTTGATGCGGTAGTAGTACATGGTGTTGGCAAGTTTTGCACGGTAGTTGCCCTCTTTCTCTGCTGCATCAACCTCGCGCATATCCGATGAAACACCTGATACACCGAGTACACCCGACTTCTTGTTCAGAAGGTCTGAAAGACCTTTGCTGTCGAGCTGCAATTTATCCATGATGAAAGAGATTGCTCCTGGGTCGATGTCACCACTACGTGTACCCATCATAAGACCTTCCAGAGGAGTGAGTCCCATAGTTGTATCCACGCATTTGCCATTCTTTACGGCTGCGATTGAACCGCCGTTGCCGATGTGGCAGGTGATGATTTTCTGCTCTTCGGGGTTAACACCCAGGAATTCGCATACACGTTTCGAAATGTATCTGTGCGATGTTCCGTGGAAGCCGTAGCGTCTTACGCCGTAATTTTCGTACAACTCATAGGGAACTGCATACATGTAAGCGTAGTCGGGCAATGTCTGGTGGAATGATGTATCGAATACACCAACCTGAGGCATGTCGGGGGCAATGTCCTTAACGGCATTCACACCCTTGATGTTTGCGGGGTTGTGGAGGGGAGCAAGGTCGGTGCAGGCAATGAATGTTTCCATAACCTCGTCGTTCAGAAGTACAGACTTGCTGAACTTCTCGCCGCCGTGTACCATGCGGTGTCCCACTGCGTCAATCTCGCTGATTGATTTTACAACACCATACTCCTCACCTGTAAGTACGCTGAAGATGAAGCGTACACCGGTTGTGTGTTCGGGAATATCCTTTGTGAGTGTAACCTTCTCGCCGTCGGGCAATGTGAGCTTGAGGAATGAACCTTCGAGACCTATTTTCTCGATACCGCCCTTTGCGAGCACTGTTTTTGTCTCCATATCAAACAACTGGTATTTGATAGAAGAGCTTCCGCAGTTTAATACAAGTATTTTCATATTTCTGTCTGTTATTTGTTCTTTGCTGCAATAGCCTGGTTGGCTGTGATAGCTATCATCTTGTAAACATCGTCGATAGAGCATCCGCGAGAAAGGTCGTTCACGGGGCATGCGATACCCTGCAATACGGGGCCGATGGCTGTTGCACCACCGAGACGCTCAACGAGTTTATAACCGATGTTGCCGGCCTGGAGGTCGGGGAATACAAGTACGTTTGCCTTTCCTGCTACGGGCGAGCCGGGAGCCTTGCTTGCGCCTACGAAGGGAACGAGAGCTGCGTCAGCCTGCAATTCGCCATCTACCGAAATTGAGGGGTCGAGCTCTTTGGCGAGTTTGGTCGCCTCGGCTACCTTGTCAACAAACTCATGTTTTGCAGAACCTTTTGTTGAGAAGCTGAGCATAGCAACGCGGGGCTCTTCGAAGCCTGCGATAGCCTTTGCTGTGGCAGCTGTGCAGACTGCAATCTGTGAAAGCTGGTTGGCGTCGGGGTTGGGAGTTACAGCAACGTCGGCAACGAAGAGTACACCATCTTCGCCATATTCGTGTGCGTTGGTAATCATAAGCATTGCGCCTGATACGCATGAGATACCGGGAGTGGTCTTGATAATCTGAAGTGCGGGACGCAATACGTTACCTGTTGTGTTGAGAGCACCTGCTACCTGACCATCAGCATCGCCTGCCTTGATGATGAGACAGCCGAGGTAGAGAGGGTTGCGTGTGAGCTTCTGTGCCTCTTCAAGTGTAAGACCTTTAGCCTTTCTGAGTTCGAAAAGCAGGTTTGAGTATTTCTCGAAGTCGGGGTTGTCCTCGGGGTCGATGATAATTGCATTCTTGATGTTGGGGAGTTCCAATTTCTCGGCAAGTGCTAGAATTTCGGCTTTGTTGCCCAAAAGGATAATCTCTGCAATACCGTCGGCGATGGCTTTGTCTGCTGCCTTGATTGTGCGTTCCTCTGTACCTTCGGGAAGAACGATGCGCTGTTTGTTCTCGCAAGCGCGTGCGATAAGTTTGCTTATAACATCCATAATTTTTGATTTTCTTTAAAGAGAGTCATTGGATGGCATAAAGGGTGGACAATGAAAGCTCACACATGAATATGTCGTACCGCTCTCTTTGGTTTGATTTATTTGTGCAAAGGTACTTGTTTTTTGTTTAATTGCCATACTTTTTGCGGCTTTTGTTTTGCGAATTTATTTCTTCTTGTTGTGTGAATGATGCTTTTGCATTATCTTCGCACAAAATTAGATGAAACTATTATGAGAAAATTTTGCGTATTGTCGCTGTTGGCAGTTTCGACGGTGATGTTTTTTGTGGCTTGCAGTGGCAAGAAATATGATAATACTCCTTCGGATGTAGCCCTTACGCTTTACACGGGTCTCACATCGGGCGATGTTGCGGCTGTAACTGAGAATATATATTTCCAGGATTCATTGGACTACAATGTCTTTAGTGATTATTTCAAGATGGCTGTTGCTTCAGAGGATTATAAGGCGCGCACTTCGGGTTTCAAAGCCGATTATAAGGTGGTGTCCGAGAAAATAGACGGCGGGGAGGCGACAGTGGCTCTCGAAGGTGTGGGGCCGCTTGGCAATATGCTTAAGATAAATGTAAAACTGTTGCTCATTGACAATAAATGGAAAGTGGATGGCAATCATGGTGTCTTTCACACGGAGTTTCCCGAAGAGTGATAGCGTAGCGCAATCTCTCATAACACAAGCAGCATTGTCAGACTAGACAATGCTGCTTGTGTTATGAGAGATGATTCTTTATTAGTTGGCTGTTTTAAAGTGCTTGTAGACTAAATCTCTTACTTCACTATACGGCAATACTGTTACATTGAGTTTGTTCTTTATGCATATGTCTGTAAGTGATTTTATATCCTCCTTTGTGGGGGTTACTGACTTGGGCATTACATATAATATGGCTTTTACTGCAAGTGCTTCGTTTGTGAGCCTTGTCGTTTTTGCCAGTATTTCCATTGCATTCTGTGGATTGCTTTTGAATCTGTCATCGTTTTGCAGTGCTATGATTTTTTCGTATACTTTGTCATACTCGGTTTCTGTTGTGCAGGCCTTTATTTCGTTTGACAGTTGGTCGAGATAGTCGGTTGCGCTTTGTTTGCAGCCTGAGAGAATGATTGCGAGTGCTGCTGCGAAAATGGTGAGGAACTTTTTCATACTCATTTGTTTTTTATTGTGAATGTTTATTGTTAATGTGGTGCATTTTAATGTATAGAGCGATGGATATGTGTCGTTTCTATCTGTGTTGCTCCGTTTTTTGCAAAATTATAGGAATTTGTGGAATATTTCCTTATGGAATTCAGAAAATTGTTTGCCGGCTGTGCTTTTCCCTTTTGTGCAAAGTAAAATAATTGTCCTTAGAAGCTGTTTGTATATTTTGTCACTATCTTTGCGGTAAACCTCCAACATTTACTGCACTCGTTGCGAAATAACAAAGTTACTTTGTTTATCTTGCTCGCTTGGTGTATCTTTGCATTATCTTTTTCAAAAATATCACTTACATAATACACATATAGATTGAATGGGGAGTATAGAAATGCTTATAATAGCCATCGGCCTGTCGATGGATGCCTTTGCCGTCTCAGTGGCAAAAGGACTTTCGGTTTCCGGCATCAGACCGCGACACTCGTTGTGTGTTGGCGGATGGTTCGGTGGCTTTCAGGCGATGATGCCGCTTATTGGCTTTTACTTGGGAATAACCTTTTCGAAGTTTGTCTCAAGTGTAGACCATTGGATAGCTTTTGTGCTGTTGGGACTTATAGGCCTTAATATGATAAAGGAGTCGCGTGAGAATGAAGATGTTGTCCCCGATCCCGATTTTTCTGCGCGCACAATGTTCCTTATGGCAGTGGCCACAAGCATCGATGCTCTTGCTGTGGGTGTCTCTTTTGCTGTTTTATCGGTAGATATATGGTTGGCAATAACAATAATAGGAGTAACCACATTCATCCTCTCTGTAGTGGGATTGAAGATCGGAAATATCTTCGGCAGCCGTTACAAGAATAAAGCCGAGTTTCTCGGCGGAGCCATACTCCTTACTTTAGGTGTTAAAATATTGATAGAACATACTTGTCTATGAAAAAGAGCATATTTCTGTTGCTGATGGCACTCAATGTGCTGTTCGGCTATTCCCGTGAGCTTAAACTATGGTACAACCGTCCCGCCGGCGTATGGGTAGAGGCACTCCCCATCGGAAACTCCCGTATGGGAGCAATGGTTTACGGAGGAACGGAGCACGAGACACTGCAACTGAACGAAGAGACATTCTGGGCAGGAGGTCCGCATAACAACAACAGCACCCGCTTTAAGGAAAAATTGCCCGAAATACGCTCCCTTATTTTTCAGGATAAGTTCGGCGAGGCTCAGTCGCTTATCGACAAGGTTGCATTCACCGGTCAGCATGGAATGCGCTACCTTACATTGGGTGCCCTTACGCTTCATTTCCCCGGCCACTCGTCTGCAACTGATTATTACCGCGACCTTGACATAGAAAACGCCACCGCGACTACACGTTACCGTGTGGGTGGAGTGGAGTATAGCCGCACAGCGTTTGCATCACTTGCCGACGATGCAATAATCATGCGCATAGAGGCTGACAGCGCAAAGATGCTCAATTTTGCATTAGACTACCGTATGCCACACAAATGCGAAATAACATCCAAAGGTGCTACGCTGACAATGCGTTGCGAAGGTGTAGAGCAAGAGGGTATTCCCGCTGCGCTTCGTGCCGAATGTCGTATCCTTGTAAAGGGCGACGGCAAAGTACAAAGTAAGGATGGACGCATAGAGGTCTCTGCTGCCACAAATGCCACGCTCTACATCAGCGCAGCTACCAATTATGTCGACTATAAGAATGTAAGCGGCAACGAGAGCAAGCGTGTCGCAAAGGCCTTGAAACGGGCGACTTCGCGCTCCTATGACGAGGCTCTGAAAGCACATGTCGATGTATATAAAAAACAGTTCGACAGAGTGCGCTTCATCCTCCCTGCCGGCATGGCTTCATCGGCGCCCACCGACGAGAGAGTACGCAATTTCAGCCGTGGCAACGACCAACAGCTTGCAGCACTGATGTTCCAATATGGCCGCTACCTGCTCATAAGTTCTTCGCAACCCGGTGGACAGCCCGCCAATCTGCAAGGCATCTGGAATGAAAGCATGGGAGCCCCGTGGGACAGCAAGTACACCATCAATATAAACACCGAAATGAACTATTGGCCTGCTGAAGTAACCAACCTCAGCGAGACACACGAACCGCTCTTTGCTATGCTACGCGACCTCTGCACGACCGGTCGCGAAACAGCCCGCACCCTTTACGGAGCCAAAGGATGGACCGCCCATCACAACACCGACCTATGGCGCATAGCAGGACCCGTCGACGCGGCATACTACGGCATGTGGCCCAACGGTGGTGCATGGCTCGCAACTCACCTGTGGCAACATTATCTGTTCACCGGTGACAAAGAATTCCTGCGTAAATACTATCCTATAATAAAAGGCACCGCAGATTTTTACCTGACCACTCTTGTGGAACATCCCAAGAACGGATGGATGGTAACCGCACCCTCTCTCTCCCCGGAGCATGGCTATGCAGGGCCTTCTATAACCGCCGGCTGCACGATGGACAACCAGATAGCCTTTGATGCCCTAAGTAACACCCTCGCGGCTGCAAAAGCTCTCGACTGCGACCGCGAATACCGCGACACACTCTCGGCGATGATAGCCAAACTGCCCCCTATGCAGATAGGACGACACAACCAGTTGCAGGAGTGGATAGTAGACGCCGACAACCCCCGCAACGAACATCGCCACATATCGCACCTCTACGGTCTCTACCCAAGCAATCAAATATCTCCCTACAGCCACCCGCAACTGTTTCAGGCAGCCCGCAACACCCTGTTGCAACGCGGCGACAAGGCTACGGGATGGAGCATAGGCTGGAAGATAAACTTCTGGGCGCGAATGCTCGATGGCAACCACGCCTACCGTATAATACAGAATATGCTCTCGCTGCTCCCCGATGACGGTAAACAACGCGAGTACCCCGATGGTCGCACCTACCCTAACCTTTTCGATGCCCATCCTCCCTTTCAGATAGACGGCAATTTCGGCTATACGGCAGGAGTGGCTGAAATGTTGCTGCAAAGCCACGATGGAGCAGCGCATCTGCTTCCCGCCCTCCCCGATGCATGGAGTAGTGGCAGCATCGAAGGCCTTGTTGCTCGTGGCGGCTTTGTGGTAAATATGCAGTGGAGCGGCTCACAGATCGATACTGTACGCATAACCTCCCGCATAGGAGGAATATTGCGCCTGCGCTCCTACACCCCTCTTCGTGGCGAAGGTCTGAGGGTTGCCGAAGGCGAATGTCCCAATCCCCTTTATGCGTCGGCGACAATCACTCCGCCGCTCGTCTCAAAAGAGATAAATCCGCAGTCCCCCAAGCTTTACCGCATATACGAATACGACATTCCCACCGAAGCCGGCAAGGAGTATCTCTTTACAAGGTAGATGAAATTTACACAGAAAGCATAGTTTCTTGTTCAATTTTATAGATTTTCTCGATATAATTAGTAATTTTGTCGGCGATTCTAAAATAAACACTGATAATATGACGCTAAAAAGAATGAGAGGAATGGGTGTAGCGATAATAACACCCTTTACCGAGACCAACGAGGTTGATTATGAAGCATTGGAGAGATTGGTAGATTTGCACCTACAGAGCGGTACCGATTTTTTGTGTGTACAGGGAACAACCGGTGAAACACCTACCCTTACATTGGAAGAGAAACGCACCATTCGAAAGCGCATAATAAAACAGGTGGACGGTCGCATGGGCATAATGCTCGGTTGTGGCGGCAACAATACACAAGCTGTTATAAATGAATTGAAGACCGAGGATTTTACCGGCGTAGACGGCATCCTCTGCGTTGTACCTTATTACAATAAGCCCAATCAGGAGGGAATGTACCGCCACTTCAAGGCGATAGCCGACTCCACCGACCTTCCCATATACCTTTACAATGTTCCCGGCCGTACAGGAGTGAATATGCAACCCGAAACAACCATCCGCCTTGCGCAGGAGTGCAAGAATATTGTAGGCTTCAAGGCCGCTTCGGGCAATATCGACCAGATAAAGCGACTTATAGATAACAAACCCGACACATTGGATGTCCTCTCAGGCGACGACGGACTCACATACGACATAATGAAGGCCGGCGGTGTTGGAGTAATCTCTGTTTTCGGTAACGTATATCCCAAACAGTGTGTGGAGCTTATAAGATTGTTGCAACAGGAGAAATACGACGAGGCAAAGGCGTTGAGCGACAGCTATGCAGAGATATTCAAGCTGCTCTTTGTCGATGGCAATCCTGCCGGCGCAAAGGCTCAGTTGGCAAATCTGGGCTATGTGAAGAATGTCCTCCGTCTGCCGTTGATACCTGCATCCACCGAGGTGTGCGAGGCGCTTGGAAAGGCTTGCGAAAATTTGACAATCTGATATATCGTATAAACACGGTGCGAAAGACAACAACCCTCATAGGCGGATTGTTGTCTTTCTGTGCATAAAATATAATATTGATATTATGAAACCCAGAGTACTTATAACATACAACATTTTCCGCGATGTATATAAAGAGGTCCTGAAGGATTTTGAAATAATAATGCCCGCCGAAGGGATAGAGACTTTCACACTCGAAGATGTCCTTCCTGTGGTAGATTCGTTCGATGCAATCCTTTCAATGTGGAATTTCCCCATAAACAAGCAGTTGCTCGATGCGGCCAAGAACCTGAAGATAGTGTCGAACTACGCTGTCGGTTACGACAATATAGATGTAGTCTACGCCACTCGTTGCGGCGTAACCGTAGCGAACACTCCCGACCCCGTCACCGAACCTACTGCCGACATAGCAATGGGCCTCATGCTCTCGCTTATGCGCCGCATAGTGGATTGCGACAATATGCTGCGCGAAAAGAAATTGGAGTGGGGCATAATGAAGAACCTCGGAACATCGCTCTATGGCAAACAGTTGGGTATATTGGGCATGGGACGCATTGGCAAGGCTGTCGCACGACGTGCCCTTGCAAGCGGAATGACAATCGCCTATCACAACCGCAACCGTCTGACAGCTATCGAAGAGAAACTATACAGCGCAAAATATATGTCGCTTGACGAACTTGTGGCAACCTCTGATGTACTCTCGCTGAACGCTCCGCTGACAAGTGAGACCTATCATGTGATTGATGCCAAGCGCCTTGCGACGATGAAGCCCGATGCTTTCCTTATAAATACCGCCCGCGGTCCACTTGTCGACGAAAAGGCACTTATAGAGGCCCTGCGCAACGGCACTATTAAGGGAGCAGGCTTGGATGTCTTTGAAACGGGCGAGTCGGTGTGCGACGAACTTCTCGCATTGCCGAACACAGTGCTCGTTCCGCACATTGGCACACAGACCGTGGAGACACGCCGCGAAATGGCCGAATTTGCAGCCGGCAATATTGTGAACTTCTTCAACGGTGGCCGTGTGGCGCGGGTAAACAAATTTTAGAATGCATATAACTATACTATGAAAAACATATACACAATTCTAATTCTCGCCGTTTCCATCCTGTGTATTGCAGGGTGCAGTTGCGGCGGAGGCAACAAACTGCCCGAAGTGCGTGTCGAAAAACCTGAAAAGGCACACCGCATAGCAAATATAAGCTTCAAGAAGGAGTTCAACGACCTAAACGAAAAGCACCTATCTGCAGCAACCACCATCGGAGTGAATGCAACAAATGTTGACAATATTGAAAATAGCGAAATTATTGATGAACTTGTGTTTATCGAGGATAATGACGCCTATATTGTCGATGAACTTACCCACTCTGTCCCCTATCTTATCCCACAGGCATCGGAGCTGTTGGAAGAGATTGGCCGCAGTTTCCAGGATTCATTGGTGATGCACCATTTGCCTCCTTACAAGATTATAGTAAGTTCGGTACTCCGCACAGGCAAACATATAAAGAAGTTGAGCCGTCGCAATGTGAATGCTTCGAAAAATTCGGCCCACTGCTATGCCACTACATTCGACATTACATACAAGCGCTTCCAACCGCTCACTGATGCCGAAGAGGTGCCTCAGATTAAACTGAAACTTGTGCTTGGCGAGGTGTTGCGCGACCTTAAAAAACAGGGCCGTTGCTATGTGAAGCATGAGGTCAAGCAGGCTTGTTTCCACATTACTGCAAGATAAACAAAAAGTTGCAAAAAGATAAATTCCATATATTCGAGGACGGAGCGGCAGGAATACTCCTGCCCTCTCGTTTCAATAACCCCTTTTCCTATCGTCCTCACCCTCTTTGCGTGAGGGCGGCAGAAGAGGTGCGCCTTGCCGTGGAGAGCAACGACGCGTGGCATGCCGATGCCCTGAAAGGCAAAATGTTCGGCGTTCTTGTGGTGCTCGACGGCGATGGCTGTTGCGGCTATCTGGCTGCATTTTCCGGATTGCTCGACGGTCGCAACGAGCATGACTTTTTTGTACCTCCGGTGTTCGATTTTCTCTCCCCCACAGGTTATTTCAAGTGCGAAGAACGCGAAATTTCAGAAATAAATAATACAGTTGCGGCTGTAAAGGCCGGCGACGAATATAAGGTCGCTTGCAAGGCCCTTGCCCGTATGGATGCGGAGCGCGAACATACTCTTGCCACAGAGCGCGAAGCCATGCGTATGGCAAAGGAAGGGCGCGAACAGCGTCGTGCATCCGGTGGTCTATCCCCTGAGGAGGAGCAGGCACTCTTGAATGAGAGCCGCTTCGCAAAGGCCGAGTACAAGCGCAACATCAAGCGTTGGGACGAGCGTATGGTGCCTCTAAAGGAGGCGGTCGCGCAGTTCGAAAGAAAAATTTCAGCTCTCAAGGAGGAACGCAAACTGCGTTCGGCAGCATTGCAGAAATGGCTGTTCGATAATTTTACCCTTCTCAATTCTTTGGGCGAAAGCCGTTCGTTGACGCAGATTTTTGCAACCACCCGTCAGGGCATTCCGCCGGCAGGGGCAGGGGAGTGTTCGGCGCCGAAGCTGTTGCAGTATGCCTTTGCCAACGGATACACCCCTGTGGCGATGGCCGAATTTTGGATGGGCGCTTCCCCTGTTGGCGAGGTGCGCCGCGACGGTTGTTTCTACGGCTCGTGCACAAGCAAATGCCGTCCCATACTCTCGTTTATGCTTCAAGGAATGGATGTAGAGGATGAATTTGCTTTACAGGGTGGCGATGTTGAAATACTTTACGAGGATGACTGTCTGTTGGCAGTGAACAAGCCCGCAGGAATGTTGTCGGCGCCAGGACTCAACGGAGGGGTTTCGTTGGAGGAGCATTTGCAGCGCAACTGTTGCAACGACAACATACGTGTTGTGCACAGGCTTGATATGTCAACCTCAGGGGTGTTGCTTGCTGCAAAATCCCCCAAAATACTTGCGGCCTTGCAGGAGGAATTTGCCGACAGACGCGTTGCCAAACGCTATGTGGCGCTCCTCGACGGAGTGCCGGCGCCGTCCGAAGGTGAGATTGCACTGCCACTGGCTGCCGACTATGAGAATCGTCCCCGTCAGAGGGTTGACTTCTCTTGTGGCAAGCAGGCGCTTACAAAATACAAAGTGTTGCAAACGGTGGAATATTTCGGTCGCCGATGCTCAAGGGTGGCATTTTACCCCGTAACGGGACGCACCCATCAACTGCGTGTGCACGCAGCATATTCCGGCGGTCTCGATGCTCCCATTGTGGGCGACGAACTCTACGGAACACCCGACAGACGCCTGATGCTACATGCCGAGTGGCTCTCTTTCGTTCATCCTGTAACAGGTGAGAGGGTAGAAATTGAGTGCGCACCCGATTTTTGATAAAAACAATTATTGGTTTCCGGTAAGCGTATTTAAGTCGTTTAAAATTCGATATTTAAGTAGCTACAAGCCTCCATTCTTTATTAAGACAAAGTTAAGTCAATGATTGGAATATCTCATCAAGTTTCTCCACTATGCATAACCATGCATGCCTCCAAGAACGAAGTTGACTCCGAAGTATGTTGTAAGTACAGTGATGAAGGCAACGACACTGTACAGATGGAAATTGAGAGGCTTGCAGAACCATCGTAGCGATTGGGTGTGGAGGGCTGCCGAATAGACGAGCATTGTGATAAGCGCCCACACCTCCTTAGGGTCCCATCCCCAATAGCGTCCCCACGATATGTTTGCCCATATTGCGCCCACAAATATGCCAATGGTCAGCAGAAACAGTGCAGGGTAGAGCATCAGGCGGCTGATGAGAGCCAGGTGCTCAATCTTTTCCTCGGAGCCTTTGCTGCGCAGACAATTCAGAATCAATGCCGCAACTCCATTGAGCATCATGAATGCAAACAGCGTGTATGCCAGCATTATTACAACAACGTGTATGCTCAACAGCGGCGATTGCAACACAGGCATCAGCTGTGTTATGCGTGGTGTGGACTCTCCCATCATTGCCACCATCATCGTCAGTCCGCAAATCAGATAGCCGAACGGCACAAAGAGACGGAAACGGTTGCCGATGACAAGTGTCAGAAGCAGACTGCACCATGCCATGAACTGCATGGTCTCGAATCCGTTGGAGAGCGGCAGATGACCGCCGATGAATCCCCGCAGTGCCATGCGCATAGTCAGATAGAGAAGCACAAGCGACAATCCTATTTGCAGCGCAGTCCGCAATCCTCTCATCATCCTGCTGCCTTTGCCATCATATAGCAGAGAAAATATGAAACAGATGATACCTGTCGCTGTGCACGACATTGCCAGGATGCGGTTGATATTCGTGCTGTTGTATATCTTTTCGGCTTCGAAAATCAGTCCGGAGGGTATCTCTCCCGCAGCTTCGCGACGCTGATACATTCCTATCTTGTCGAGCAGCCTGCGTGTCTCTTCCCAATCGTTCCGGGCAATCTGTTCGGCTACCAGATTCATGCTGTTGCCAATGAAAAGCCACTGCTCGTAGGGCATTTCCTGCGGCAATTTATCCGACAGAGAGTACCAGACGACATTGCCCTTTGCGCTCTCCCTATATGGAAATATCTTCAGCAGGCTGCCGGTGCAAAGCATACTGACGAGATTGAACTTCTCGTTGGCACTCTCGGCATTGCGGCGCATGGGCGCCTCGTCGGAGGAGAGAAGCGGTTCCAACTTGTATCCGCCGGAGCCTATGAAGTCCGACAGTTTCGCGAATTTGCCTTCTATGCCCAATACGCGGCACACCTCTTCTCCTTTTATCTTTATCATAGGTTCATGTTTCCAATCGTCGTAGAAGAAGAACCATCCGGCGAGTACCTGTTCTGCTGTGAGTCCTTTGTAGGTTGTCTTTCCGTACAGTTTGGCAGTAAAATCGCGTGCCAATGTCTGCAAAGGGCAGATGCGGTCGTTGTAATAGACATGCAGGTTGCAGAGCGATTCTGCAACCTCTTTGGGCAATGTCTGCGGCGAGGCACTGACAGACGAGGCGGATGCCACCGCTGCAATGGCGAATACTCCTCTTCGCAGGGCGGGGTGCTGCAACAATCTCTTGAAAAGTGAACCACGTTGGAAGAAGAATGCCAACATCGAAACAAACAGACAGAGATACCCTATGTAGGTAACGGCAATCCCCGTGGGGTCGTATGATACGGAAAGCGTGCTTCCCTTGCCGTCCTTGTCGTACCCCGACTGGTAGAAACGGTAACCGCGATATTTGAATATGTTGTTCATGGATATTATACCCGCCACACTCTCCTCGCCATCGGACAGGGAGATGTGGCTCACATAGTCCATAGGTGCAAATGTGCCGTTGTAGTATTGCAGTTCGAAGCGTTGGAGCTGCAGTGAGAATGGAAACTGTGCCCGCTCGCCGTCAGCGAGTATGTATTGGTTTACAGCGCTGTCGTCTTCGCGCAGATGCACTCTACCTTGAATGCCGTATTTGTGTGTGAGAAAGGCTCCTGTTATTATCAAAAGGAACGAAATATGTATGGAGAAGGTAACTATCTGTTTGTATAGTCTTCGCCTCACTATGTAGAAAAATGCGAAATGTGCAGCCACACCCCAGAGTGCCACCATCCACGGCGAACAATATATCACTTCCCCGGCAAAAGAGGTGCCGTATGCTTTTTCGACGATGGTGGCTGCCACCAATATAAGGGTTATGAGTGCAAAGAGCCCGAAGGCAAAGCGTTTCAGCAATTTATTCTTCATGGTAGATGATGCTCTTTTTTTGATTAAAGCCGCTTTCAGTACTATACTGTGAACAGAACTGAAAGCGGCACGAACTTATTTATAGAACAGACTTTTATATGATATTATATGGCATCGATGAATTTCACAACAGCATCGCGTTCCTCTTTGGTGAGTGCGCGGAACTCCTCCACGCTCTTGCGTGCATCGCTCTTGGCATTGCCATGCCACATGATGGCTTCCATTGTGGTGCGTGCGCGGCAGTCGTGCAGACGGTCGGCGGTTGTTGAGCCTGTAACCTTTTGGTGCAATCCGCGTCCCCACAAAGGTGTTGTGCGGCACCATCCTGTGCGTATGTCATTCTCCATGTGGAGCTTGTGCTGTACCATGTCGGTGTAGGGCCATATCTTCTGGTTGGGGTAGCGGGGCAACTCGTTGCCTTTGAAGAAGCGGGCAGGGTCGCGTACCTCGTCGTTACCTGTTGTCCACGAGGGACGGTGGCAGTAGGCACAACCGATCTCCTCGAAAAGTTCGCGACCTCTGAGCACATCGGCATCGTCGATGTTGCGTACTGCGGGGACTGCCAATCCGCGATGCCACACCATCAGGTCGGTGTACTCTTCGTCGGTAACTTCAACGGGAAGATTCTTGGAGGTGAGGTAGGCATAGATGCGCTCTTCCATTGTGCCCTCCCAGAATTCTGGATACTCTTTGTTGGGGTCTACGGCGGCTATGTAGTTTTCGAAACCTGCCTGAACCTCAGGGTCCTTTGACGAATAGAGCGCGTATGTGCCTGCTGCATCGAGGTAGTGGAAGCGACGGTCGCTGCGTGTGGCATTGGTGATGTTCCAGAATGCATTGGCGCCTGCACCATCCTGCAACGGACCACGGCTCATGGCATATGTGTAGCGACGTATATACTTTGTTCCGTCACCGCCTTGTGCTGTGTTGGCGTAGTAGCTTTTCCATTGGCCGTTCTCGAAGTATGCCTTGTTCAGACCGTTGGGCATAAAGCCATCCTGCTCCTGCTTCTTCCACTCTGCCACAATATCCTCGTCGGGTATTGCATCCAGAAGACCTGTACCATAGATGCCGATGGTCGACTCCAGTTTCACACCATAGTTGCCAAGTTGGTCATATCCCTGATTGTAGACATAGACAGCCTCCTGGGGCATTGATACCTCGGGATACTGCAATGAATATGTTTCTCCGTCGGGAAATTTGTTGCCCCACTCGTCGGTATAGTCCAACCAGCTGACAGTAATCTTGCTCTCGTCGACGGGAGCCTTGAAGGGTGCGACCGCATGGCTCTGAGGCATACCTGCCAACCAGGTTACATACCCCTCGGTATCCTTGTTGTAGACGACAAGAAGATTTCCGTTGCCAATCTCATTGGTATTGAACGCGCCGGCATCTATGCGTTTGCCATGACCGTATCCGGGGTGGCAGTGGATGCACGATGTGCGTATGTATACGGGTCCCAAACCATGGCGCACACCCTCGTTGTTGCTCATGAATGGTTTTTCGAAGAGTGCTTCGCCGTTCTTGAACGACTGATACATCCCGACATTCTCGATGGATGCTGTGGGCTGTTCAAGTGCATTGAAAGTGGCAAGGTGGGTGGTTCCAAGTTCACCGCCGGCATAGTACCATTCGGGAAGATCTTTAGGCTCTGTCGCTGCAACAATGTTGTCGTCATCGCTGTCGCAGGATGCAACCCCGGCGCATATCAGCGCAAGTGCCAGAAAATGAATCTTTTTCATAATATATCTGTTTGTTTATAGGTATGGACGGGACGATTTTCCCGCCCCATACATCACTGTTTATCTGTTAGTATTTTGACAATTCAGCCATTACACTCTCGAGAATATCCACAAGGTCTGTGCCTACAATCTTCACAGCATTGTCAGCCTCGGGACTCGATGCGCTTTTTGCAAAAGGTTCGGGAATCTTTTTGATGGCTGCAATGCAAGCCTGAATCTGACTCTTTACCTTTGAATCGAGTCCGGGGTTCACGCTCTTGATGTAGTCGCTGATGGATGCATCGCCCTCCTTGCTTCCTGTGTAGGCATTCTGTATGCTGACGATGTTGCCCACAAAGTCATTGATGGAGTTAAGGCTGTAGGGTGACTCTATGTAGTTCTTGTCGTCCTCTGATGAACCGTTGGCAGGGCGACCTATTTTTGTGTTGCCCACCTCGTCGGCAATGTCGATGCAACCCTGAACCAAATCCTCGGCAGCCTCCTGGAAGTTCTTGTAGTGGCTTCCGCCTTTGCCTGCATTTTTCATGCTCCAACCATAGTTGAAGGATGGCTCAAGCTCGGCAGCTTCCATGAATTCTGCCTTCTCTGCAGTGATATTGTCCATGCCGGCCCATGCAGCCTCCAACAGAATACATTGGTCGCGCAAGTCTTCGGCAACGGCACACAGGTAGACAAGTTCCTCGGTGGTGTAGTCCACATTGTGGGGCTTGGATGTGTTGCCATCTTCGCTGAGTTCGAACAGCATATACTCCACGGCATGGAATCCTAAAAGACCGTAACCGAGATTTGCAACGTCCCACGACTGTCCGGCACGAATGTTTGCGAGCAGTTGCTCCATCGCGTTCTTGTCCAAAGGCCATGAGTCTATGTGCGGGTCGATGTTGTAGTCGGCTGCTGCACCGTAGAGGAAAGCCTCGCTCTTCTCCCAATAGTCGCGGCAATTGTTCCAGTGTGTGCCTGCCTCCTTTATAAGATCAGTGGTGAGTGTGCCTTCTGCAAACGCTTCGGCTATGGCATTGCATGAGTTTGCCATGAGTATGGCATTGTCTGCCATGCCTTTGTATGTGGGCACTACGGTGTTGTCGATGTAGGGAATCATTGCTGCCTCGAACATATTCTCTTTGTATTCGGGCTCGTCCAATGCATCGTTGTCGTCGTCGTTGCTGCAAGCACTCATGCCGAACATAAGCATCGCACCGAATGCAAAGCAAGATAGGAATCTCAATTTTCTTTTCATTTTTTTAATCTATTTATGGTTGTTTTTTATTTGAATAGTCCGCTGTAGGCTACACCTATAGAGATTGAAGGCTCGTCGTTATAGGCCTTGTCGAGAAGCCCTATGCTATATTCTCCCTTGAATACTATATCCTTTATGGGGCGGTAGTTCAAGCCTGCCGCTATGCGGCTGCGACCGCACCATGCCGCATCCTGGATGGTTCCTTCGGTCTTGTGCATGGAGTCGTAGTACTCGTAGCGGCCGAAGAGGTAGAGACGTTGATGATGCAACTTTTTGTTCTCCATCAGTCCGAAGATGTTGTATCCCGCCTCTATGCCTGCTGCAATGGCATCAGATGCCACAGCCTGTTTGGGTGAGGGCGAATCCTTGCGCATGGACATGTTGTATTTTGTGATGAGCTCCGAATCGCTCAGATGACCATAGTCGAAATTGCCGCGTACGATAAGGTCGTGTGCATCGTAGCAGAAATCGAATGCGCCGATTGTTACGGTTCCTTTCACATCGTCGTATTTATCGTTCTGTGTAACGCTAAGGGTGTTCTTGAACGAGTTTCCTGCATAGCCGCTGAGCGACAGGCGCAATCCCTTGATGGAGAAGTTGTCTACGCGGAATGCTCCGGCGTATGAGTTTGCTATCTTGAACTCGTATGGGCTGCCTGCACCGCCTGCTATCCATGTCTGACGACCGAATCTGTCGGAGTCGAGTCCGGGAAGGAACATCACTTCGTAGCGCCATTTGCCGGTTTTACCCCACAGGCTGATACCTGTTTCGTGCCATGTGCAGGGCATGATGGTGCTCTCTCCCTCGGGACGGTAGTTGGTGAAAAACTCAGTGGGCATGTGATACATGTTGGTGGCTCCGACGGGAACTATTATATGTCCCATCTTAAGGTTTATCTTTCCGCCAAGCCAAGCTTTGTTTATCCAGAACTGTTCAAGGGCTACCTCGCCGCCACGTTCAACTTCCGATTCGTATTCGCCTGCCTCCTCTTCTTCAATCTCTACGGCGCTCTCTGTGCCTCCGTGCTCAAATTCGATTTCGGTTCCGAGTGTCCAGCCTTGTCCGAAGTCGTAACCGAGCCAAAGTACCACGTGGGGCAGGTCGAAACGTCCGTGGCTGTCGTCGTTCTTGTATGTCTCTGCATCGGTGTAACGCAGATATTTGTCGCTATAGAAGTTGCGGGTGAAGACAGCTTCGCCATAGCCGCCTATGCTCAATCGGGAGTGGGGCTTCTGTGCGCCGACCATCATGTTCACTCCCGTAAGCAGTGTAAGAATGAGTATGAATTTTTTCATATGGAATTAATTTTTTCGAGTGCAAAATTATGGCGGGAATGGTGCGCGGACAATACTCTGAATTTGGTATTTTGAAACATATTGAGGTGGTTTTTCACTATTTTTGGGTATTGCCTATATTTAAATAGGTAGGTAATTTTGCAACAGCAAACAAAGATTATCAGAAGATAAAAAATGAATAACTCTATGGGGTATAAGCCAACGGATAAGATGCGCGATCTTGTCAAGGACAACAGTGCGTTGATTCTTGTTATGGGACGTTTCGGGATATCATTGGGCTTTGGCGACAAATCGGTGAGAGATGTCTGCCGCACTCACAATGTGAACGAGAATACTTTTTTGGAGGTTGTGAATTTTGTGTCGGACAGGGACTACAACTTCGAGGCTGTTTCTTTGCCTTCGATTATAGGTTATTTGAAGCAGGCGCACGAATATTTCCTCGATTTCAATCTGCCCAATATCCGCCGTAAACTCATTGAGGCGATAGACTGTTCGGGTACAAATGACATTGCGATGCTCATAGTCCGCTTCTACGATGAATATGTAACCGAAGTGAGAAAGCACATGGAGTATGAAAACGAAGTGGTTTTCTCTTATGTAGAGCTGTTGTCTCAAGGATTCCTGAACCGTAGTTTTTCAATATCGGCATTTGCGGGAAAACATGCGCCGATAGGCGACAAACTGAAGGAACTCAAGGATATCATCATTCGTTACTACCCCGAAAAGAACAACTATCTGCTAAATGCCGTACTGCTGGAAATTATTCTCTGTGAACAGGATTTGACATCGCACTGCATGATTGAGGACAAACTGTTTGTCCCGGCGGTGAAACTCATTGAACAGCAACTGAAAAAGAGCGGTCAGATACTATATACCGACGACCCCGACAGCGAAGTGCAGGACAAGGATAGGCTGGAGGTGCTCAGTGATAGAGAGAAGGATATAATTGTATGCATCACCAAGGGTATGAACAACAAGGAAATTGCCGATTATCTGTTCCTCTCGGTGCATACGGTAACAACCCACCGACGCAACATCTCCAACAAATTGCAGATACATACCACGGCGGGATTGATTATCTATGCCATTGCCAACAAATTGGTGAATATAGAGGATATTCAGAAATAGAACATTTTCTTATTTTATAAATACAAAATATACGGCAAGTATCAGCAGTATGAATGCGACTATGTGGTTCCATGCAAGTGCTTCGCCTTTGAAGCAGAGGGTAACAATCACACCGAATACAATGCACGAAATAGCCTCCTGTATCACTTTCAGCTGCACAAGTGAGTAGGGACCGCCATTGATGTCCGAACCTATGCGGTTGGCTGGGATGAGGAATGAGTATTCGAGCATGGCTATTGCCCAGCTTATCAGTATGATGAATATGAGTGGGGTAGAGGAACTTATCACTTTCATCTGCTGTAGTTTCAGGTTGCCGTACCATGCAAAAGTCATGAAAGTGTTCGATATTATAAGCAGTAGTACGGTCAGAATAGCTTTGTTCATTGTTTTTAGGGTAGTTCAATAAATTAGTAATCTATAATTCTTTGCCGGGTGTGTTTTATGGAGCCACCCTTTATGTTTTCTATTGTTTCTTTTCTACGTGCGGCGGCAGAAGCTCATGCTGTATGTTGCTCATGCTTCCCCAAAGGTTGTAACGTGCTTCGGGGTTGAGCGTTTCAAGATGCTTCAGCAGTTGCCTCATCTCCTCGCGGTTGCTCTCACGCTCATACGGACATCTTTTTACCTGCCTGGGATACCCGGCCTGTTGCGAAAGAGACTCTATATCCTCCTCATTCACAAGGCACAGAGGGCGTATGACCGTAAGCGGGAACTTCTTCATCCCCATCACCGGAGCCATCGCCGAAAATGCCCCCTGAAAGGTAATGTTCATGAGCAGTGTTTCGAGAAAATCATCCATGTTGTGCCCCAATGCCAATTTGTTGCACCCAAGCTCCTGCGCCAGAGTGAAAAGCGCCTTGCGGCGGTTCCACGAACAGAGAAAGCAGGGCGACTTGCGCTTGTCGGTCGAAGCATCGAATTCGCTCTCTATCAAATGAAAATCCACCCCTCTGCTGCGGCAGAATTCATCGAGCACAGCCGCATCCGACAGATACTCTATGTTGCGCAACCTTATGTGTGCAGCCACAATGCTTATGCGCGGCTTGAAGATGCGGCTGCGGGCAGCCAGCAGTTCAAGCAAGGCAAGGGAATCCTTGCCTCCCGACACAGCAACCAGAATCCTGTCGCCATCGTCGAGCATACGGTAATCGACCACCGCCTTGTTGAAGCGGCGCTCTATCTTTTTTCGCAGTAGCTGTTCGGGTGAGTACTTTGCCATTTGTCTCTCAAAATTCTCTGCAAAACTACAAAAAAGATAGCACTCGGCGGCACTATTTGAAAAAAATACCTAAAAAAAGATATTCAAAATGTAATATTTTCATTCTTTATCGCTATATTCGCAGAATATAGAATAGCGAATCCTGCGATAAATGATGAAAATTATGCACAGAATATTTCATATACTACTCATATTGCTCATGCTGCCATTGCCCATTATGGCACAATCTTCCCGCGAAAAGGCGCGCAAGATGTTCCTCGAAGGCAAATATGCCGAGGCAAAACCCATTTTCAAGACATTGCTGAAGAAGGCACCCCGCGACGGCAGTTACAACTATTGGTATGCAGTCTGCTGTTTCGAAACAAACGACACCACCGAGAACATCGAAAAGATGCTTCGCTATGCCGTAACCCGCAAGGTCAACAATGCCCATCGCTATCTTGGCGACTATTACAAGAAGTATTTCCGCTACGATGAAGCAATAGAAAGCTACGAAAATTTCATTGACGGCTGCAAGGACGAGGAAGAGGCAGCACTCTACGAGGAGCGTTGCGAGGCAGTGAAGCGTCTGCAAAGAATGATGAAGATGACCGAGCGCATCTGTGTGGTAGACAGCATTGTAGTCGATAAAGAGAAATTCCTCACAGCATACCGCACAGGCCGCGATGTAGGTACGCTCTCCACCGCGGCACAGTTCTTCGACGATGCCGAAGCACAAGGCACAGTCTCGATAACCGAGCGCGGCACCGACCTCTACTATCCCCGCATGACAGCGACAGAAGAGGGTAACCATCTGCGCCTATACCACAGTACCAATGTAAACGGCAAATGGACCGAAGGCAAGCAATTGTCCGGCATAGAGACAGGTGGAAATGACAACTATCCATTCATGTCTGTCGACGGCAGCACATTCTATTTTGCCAGCGATGGCGAAGGCTCAATAGGCGGCTACGACATCTTCGTAACCCGCTACGACAGCGAAGACGGCACATATCTGAAACCCGAAAACGTAGGAATGCCCTTCAATTCCGAAGCAAACGACTATATGCTTGTCATAAACGACATTGCCGGTCTCGGATGGTTCGCCACCGACCGCCGCATGGAGCCGGGCAAAGTGTGTGTATACATCTTCATCCCCAATGCCACCAAAGTAACCTACAACTACGAGCAGGGCGACTCTTCCAAGATAATATCTCTATCACAGTTAGGCTCCATCGCCGACACACAAGAGGACGAAGAGCAGGTGCGCAAGGCAAGGCAAAAACTGTTGATGTTCCTTTACGAACAGCCCGAAAACCAAAAGCAGAGCGATTTTCTCTTCATTATAGACGACCTCACTGAATATACAAGTGTCAATCAGTTCAAGAGCCCCGAAGCCCGCAAACTCTACGACAGTTGGAAGCAGCGCAGTACAAATCTCGCAAAAGAGTCGCAAAAGCTCGAACAACAACGCGATGCATATGCCCGTGCCGACAAAGCAGCAAAGCAAAAGATGAGCACCGCACTGATGGAGCTTGAAACCCGCGTCATTGCCGAAGAGGCTGCACTCGAAGAACTTATAGTGAAGATAAGAAGAACAGAAAAACAGTTTATATCAAAATAACCTGATACTATGGAACTATTTGTAATAGGACTTCTTGTAGTCTTGGGCTCAGTGCTATTGGTGGCCGAAATAGCCCTTATCCCCGGACTGGGGCTCACCGGCATACTCGGCGTGGGAGCCATGCTCGCATCTGTGGTATATGCCTTCATAACAATCGGCGACATTGCCGGATGGATAACCATCCTCATAGTGATAACAATCTCCGTAGCCCTCATCCTGTGGGCAATTTATGGAAAATCGCTCGACAATGTGGCGCTGAAGAAAAACATCGACTCCACCGTAGCCGATGAATCCCCCGTCGACATAAAGATAGGCGACCGCGGTTACGCAACCACCCGTCTCGCGCTCATAGGCGAAGCACAGTTCGGCGATAGCATCGTGGAGGTAACATCGAGCGACGGCTTTATCGACGAAAAAGAGGAGATT
The DNA here is from genome assembly GCA_015060835.1 of Bacteroidales bacterium. Classification (GTDB taxonomy): domain Bacteria; phylum Bacteroidota; class Bacteroidia; order Bacteroidales; family Bacteroidaceae; genus HGM04593. The sequence continues at coordinate 18,282 of SUXT01000015.1, read as the reverse complement.
GTCGTCAAGCGCATTGCAGCCGGTGTGATATATGTAGCAAAAGTATAACATTCAATAAATTAAACTATGTACACAATCGTTCTTTTGGCAGTAGCGGTCATTGTCGTTCTGTCAATCTTCTTCCACTATGTGCCGTTCGTCCTATGGCTGTCGGCAAAGGTATCGGGAGTGCAAATCTCGCTCCTTCAGTTGTTCTTGATGAGAATACGTAACGTGCCTCCCCACGGCATCGTTCAGGCAATGATTGAGGCACACAAGGCAGGTCTCAGCGACATCAGCCGCGATGCCCTCGAAGCACACTACCTCGCCGGCGGACATGTGGCAAAAGTGGTTCATGCCCTTGTATCGGCATCAAAGGCCAACATCGAACTCAGCTTCCAGATGGCAACAGCCATCGACCTTGCAGGTCGCGACGTGTTCGAGGCAGTGCAGATGTCAGTTAACCCCAAAGTAATCGACACCCCCCATGTTACAGCAGTAGCAAAGGACGGTATTCAGCTCATCGCCATTGCCCGTGTAACAGTACGCGCCAACATCAAACGCCTCGTCGGTGGTGCAGGCGAGGACACAGTGCTTGCCCGCGTAGGCGAAGGTATCGTTTCGTCAATCGGTTCGGCTGAGAGCCACAAGGCAGTGCTCGAGAACCCCGATTCAATCTCAAAACTTGTGCTTAAGAAAGGTCTTGACGCCGGCACAGCATTCGAGATTCTCTCCATCGACATCGCCGACATCGACATAGGTAAGAACATTGGTGCAGCATTGCAGATAGACCAGGCAAATGCCGATAAGAACATCGCACAGGCAAAGGCCGAGGAGCGTCGCGCAATGGCTGTAGCTCTCGAACAGGAGATGAAGGCAAAGGCACAGGAGGCACGCGCCAACGTAATACAGGCAGAGGCAGAGGTGCCCAAGGCAATGGCAGAGGCATTCCGCACAGGCAACCTCGGCATCATGGACTACTACCGCATGAAAAACATACAGGCAGACACTGCCATGCGGGACAACATAGCAAAGGATTAATCATCATCTAAGCAAGAGACAGTTTCCCGTAGGAGGCTGTCTCTTATTCAGTCAACCCTTTACATTAAAACAAAATCTCATGAAACGCTATTTCCCCCCTTCGGAACTATTGATAGAGCCCAATGGCGCAGTATATCATCTGGGTGTGAAGCCCGAACAGCTTGCCGACAAGGTGATACTCGTCGGCGACCCCAATCGCGTACCCAAAGTAGCAGCCTTCTTCGACACACAGGAGTGCGACATCAGCGCACGCGAGTTCCGCACCATCACCGGCACATACAAAGGTAAACGCATAACAGTGGTAGGCACAGGCATAGGATGCGACAACATCGACATAGTGCTCAACGAGCTCGACGCCCTCGCCAACATCGACTTCGCCACCCGCGAGGAGAAGGACGATTTCCGACAGTTGCAGATAGTGCGCATAGGCACCTGCGGCGGCCTGCAACCCTTTACCCCCACAGGCTCGGTAATCTGCTCGGTGAAATCGATAGGCTTCGACGGCCTGCTCAACTTCTACGAGGGGCGCAACGAAGTGTGCGACCTGCGATTCGAAGCAGCTTTCATGCAACACATGGAGTGGTCGCCATTGCTTGCCGCGCCCTACACCATAGATGCCGACCCCGAATTGGTGGAGCAGATAGCACAGACCGACATGGTCCGCGGAGTTACAATCTCCTGCGGCGGCTTTTTCGGCCCGCAAGGACGCCGTTTGCGCGTCCCCCTCGCCTTCCCCCGTCAGAACGAGCTTGTCGAGAGCTTCGAATACGAAGGATGGCGCATCACCAACTTCGAGATGGAGAGTTCGGCAGTAGCCGGTCTGTCGCGGCTGATGGGACACCGCGCCACCACTGTCTGCTTAGTGATAGCCAACCGATTGGCACAGAGCGCCGACATCGACTACAATGCACGAATGAAAGAACTTATAGCTACCGTACTCGACCGCATTTAAACAGGAATAATGAATACCAACGACACTATATGTGCTCTCGCAACACCACAGGGCGGAGCATTGGGAGTGATAAGAATATCGGGCAGTGAAGCCATATCCATTGCCGAAAGAATCTTCAAACCGCGTGGCGCCACCCCTCTTGCCGAACGCAAGGGGCAGAGCGTCGTCTTCGGCGACGTCTACGACACCCGGGGCAACATGCTCGACGAGGTGCTGCTCACACTGATGCGCGGTCCCCACAGCTACACAGGAGAAGATACCGTCGAGATTAGCTGTCATGCCTCGCCATACGTCATCCAGCAGCTCATGCTCAACATCATCGACAAGGGTGCACGCCAGGCAGGTCCCGGCGAGTACACCATGCGTGCCTTTCTCAACGGCAAGATGGACCTCAGCCGTGCCGAGGCAGTGGCAGACCTCATAGCATCGGGCAACGAAGCATCGCACCGCCTCGCCATGAGCCAGCTCAAGGGTGGCTTCAGCCGCGAACTCAATGCCCTGCGCGAGAAACTGCTCAAGCTGACAACTCTGATGGAGCTCGAACTCGACTTCGGCGAAGAGGATGTAACCTTTGCCGACCGCAGTGAGCTGACAGCCCTCTGCGACGAGATAGAGAGGGTGATAACCGCGCTTGTCGACTCCTTCAGCGTAGGCAATGCCGTGCGCAACGGAGTGCCCATAGCCATCGTGGGCGAGACAAACACCGGCAAGAGCACCCTGCTCAATGCCCTCCTGCGCGAGGAACGTGCCCTCGTCAGCAACATCAGCGGCACTACACGAGACACTGTCGAAGGCATGATGACCATCGGTGGAGTGGCATTCCGCTTCATAGATACCGCCGGCATACGCGAGACAATGGATGTTGTGGAGCAGATGGGAATAGAACGTGCCTTCGACCAGCTGCAAAAGGCCTCTGTGGCACTGTGGGTGATAGACCCGCGCACCGACCTCTCAACGATGGAAGAGTCAGCTTCGCGCCTGCTCCCGTTGTGTAGCGGTAAGCGTCTTGCCGTCCTTGTCAACAAATGCGACATAGTAGATGCCATACGCATAAGCGATACCATGAAGTGGGCCGAAAGCATGATTGCCAAGCATGGCAAAGGTGTGCAGTGGGGTAGTCGCGATATGTGGGCAATCTCAGCCAAGTTAGGTGTAAACATGGACAAGTTGGAAGATTTCCTTGTCGATGCCGCAGCAATACCTTCCATGGATGCCGATTCAGTGATAGTAACCAATGTAAGGCACTACGAGGCGTTAAGAAAAGCCTTGACAAATATACAGAATGTGCGACGCGGCCTGAACGATGGCATCCCCGGCGATTTGGTAAGCCTCGACCTGCGTGCCTGCATACGCCACCTCGCCGAGATTGTAGGGTCTTTGTCGAGCGAGGATGTGCTTATAAATGTGTTTAAAAATTTTTGCATCGGTAAGTAGGTAATCGATTGGTATATAACGTAATAGATATTTTTTTATGCTGCTATGCGCCCTTCGCTTATCTATGGTTTTGGAGGTGAGTGCTCAAATAAAAGCAGAGCGTTTTTATTGAAAAATCAATGGTCGATTTATAGTTTAAGCGGACAACAAAATTTATTTTTTGTTGTCCGCTTAAACTATAGTTGGGCGACCGTCAGATTCCGGTTCTGAAGGTGTAAAAGTATCATTTTGGGATGGTCTATATCCATTTGCTGAACTCTGGTTTGCTTTGGGAGGTTATTTGGTGGAGGATGGGGATAACCATTGTGAGTATTGGAGTGGTAACTGGTGTCCCGAAATTAATTGAACGGTCAAAGTAGATATTTAGAGCATTTGTTGAATACGATAAAATCAAACTTATGGCTCATTACCATCAAAAAGCGATTTCAGCAGTCGATCAAAGTCGCTCATTATTTCTCTATCTTGTATGACTCTGAACTTCTCATATTCAGTCAGAGCCTTTTCTTCGGCCTGCTCATGCGTAATACGCCCAGCATCTGGAAGCAAGGCTTTATTGTTCAGTTCCATATATCTACTTAGTACATCTTTCCAGTCAGCCATTGTCATTAGTATATGGTCTCTGGCTCGTAGTTCAGCCATATCTATGAAAGCATTACTCAAAAGATTTAGCGATTCAACCTCCTTTTCGCTAAGATAGTTCTTGGCAATCGTAACATCTGACTTAATGATTCTGCCATCGGGAGCATTCTTCCAAGTAGTAAGCCCCATATGGGGACGCTCTGCATCCGCACGGTCATAGATTATTTCGGCAGCAGTCTGTTTAGTTACGGCATAGTGCATCATATTCTGCACCGTCTTAAAGAATAGCTTGGTTGTTTCACTATCCTTGTCGTAGTCAGCACTACATTCACTATAGATGTCAGTAATTTTTTGATAGTAACGACGCTCCGAGAGTCGAATCTCACGAATGCGGTCAAGCAAATCATCGAAATAATCTGCTCCAAACACATTCTTGCCTTTCAGTCGCTCATCATCCAATACAAAGCCTTTTATTAAGTATTCTTTTAGAATCTGAGTTGACCAGATGCGGAACTGCGTTGCCTCATAACTATTCACACGGTAACCAACTGCAATTACCACATCGAGGTTGTACATGGCGACATTCTCGGACCATTTGTCCGAAGCATACAAATATTTTTTGTAACCATCGGACAAATGGATTTCTCCGCTCTCATCTATCTGTTGCAGATGGTAACTTATATTTTGTTGCGTCACTCCAAATAATTCAGCCATACGCTGCTGTGATAGCCAGAAAGTATTGGTGTCGAAGATAACCTGTACCTGAGCTTTTCCTCGTGTCCCTTTGTAGAGAAGAATGGTCGATTCCATACTGCGAACAGCTACATCGTTCGTCATAGTAGCAGAGAAATACTCCTGTGCGACCTTCACCATATCCTTCTTCTGGTCGGCATTCATAGCAATAGCCATGCAAGCTGCTCGGGACAACTTGATACTTGTAACCTCACGTACAGCACCACTTCCAAGTTCTGCCATTTCGGTAAACTCAGCAAAATGTTCTCCAAGATGATAGCCTTTCTGTGTTACCCAAGCCTGAGCCTTTGCCATAACACGCTCGAAGTTCCAATACTTGCCATAGCCCATCACTCGCGCCAACTTACGCGAATTCCACCACTCTTTACCACCTGCATCAACCTCTCGCAGTTGCTCGAAAGGGGATTGTAGTTCGGGGATGTTATTATTCTCTTGGGTAATATCTTTATTCATGTTATTTTTACATTTAATTGATAAGGTCATTCATGACTGCATATTGTGCATCATACCTTGTCTTTGGAGTATATTCCTTTTGACTTGAACAGATATTTGTCGAATCCAACTCTGATGTCGTATCAAGGTCAACAACAACATACATTTCAGTGGTAGTGACACTCTTGTATCTATCTTCTTCTATCTCAGATTTGTCTTTAACAGAACAAGAACCTTTAACAGCAAAAAGATGTTGGTCGTTATCATTACGATGGTGGAATAGAACATAACCTATGCTCCTAAGATTTTCAACAATCTCCATACTATCCTTAGTCCACTTGATTCCCACTGCCAATTTGCCATTTTCCAAGAATTTTATACTCTTAGCTGCATAATTTTCCATCATGACCATCAAAACGCCATTGCGAATAGTATTAGGTAGAGTCGTTGTAGAAGTAAGCTTACCTTCGAGAAGAGTAGTCGGATCTTGACCAATGTCGCATTTCACAATGTGGAAATGATAATCGAGTAAATTATATACTTTCTCGTTTTCTTGGGCAAATTGCTTGTCTTTGTCGAGAGCAAGCGAATATACTTGCTTGTCAGCAAACGGAGTATAAACCTTTCCGATAATATCTTTAAAGTTTTCCGAAAGGAATTGCTGCCCGTCAATGCCTTGCTTTGCAGTCATTGCATAAAAGTCATATTTATCAGAAAGTATTTGCTGTATTTCCTTTCGAAACAGATTACGCACTTTGGTCTTCCATGTCTGCTTCTGAGAAGCATTATTGCGTGCATAGAGTGACACAACAAAAAGGAAGTTTACATCGTAATGCGTAATCAACAATGTATCTCGGTCGAAAAGACGATTGTTGAAATGTCGTTGGAAGTGCTGGTTCTTCTTTCTATCAGTCCTATCGATTGTGTCAACGTATGACAGCTTCTCATCCATCTTAGCACTGATAAAGAAGTTCGGTATAATGTTGTACCCCTCGGTTACCTCATCCCTTAGTTTGTAATCATCCTTATTGGGCTGTTCATTACTATCAAGGAATAGATTCAGATTCCATTGGATTACATTTCGGGCATAAGTATATTGTTTTGCAACCGATTCTTTTCCGACCTCATTACCAATCTTATAGTATTTACTATCACCAATGTAATAGACTTTCTTCGAGGCATCAGCTGTAGTAAGGCTATCCCACATAAATAAGTGGTCAACTATTTTTCCATCTTCTTGTTTCTTGTTGAGACGGTCTGGTAATTGCTTATCGCCAACAAGCTCGTCAATAATAGCTTCAAATACAATATTGAAGTTCTTGACAAGCAGATATTCATTTAGCGAGGAATTTACTTTCACTTGATGCGACTGTTCAAAGAATGCATAGCATAGTTCCCATAACTGCAACGCTTTGTCTGAGAAATATTTGTACTTGATTTGGTGCAATCTAACAACTCCAATTTTTTCCAAGTAATGTTCAAATCGTTTTCCTTTGATAAGGTCGTAATTGCAATTGATTGAGATGGCAAAGCCGAATTTATCAGAGATATAGTTGAGTATCGAGAAGTAGATTACAAGAAGTTCTTCATCAAAGTTGATTTGACGCTTCTTATTGACCGGGTTTATGTATATAGGCTCATCATTCTGCACCACGACACTAGACCGAGAAATAGTTCTCGACCAATTAATTTTGTTGAATCCACTATGGATATTCTTCAAGATAAACATGAAGAAGTCCTGGTTCTCTTTATTGAACTGAATGAGTGATAGCAGAATATCCAAATAGGTATTTGAAAGACGTTTCTTACCTTTTCCAACCTTTACCACTTGTTTATGGCGAAAAATAGAGGTGTCCTTTTGACTATTTTTGAAAACAGCTATTGCCCGGTAAATCCAAACAGCAAATTCATATATAAAATTACGTTCATCTTTGGTAAGCTTGTCTGATTTATCGAGGTCAATTATTTCTTCGGGGGTATATTTCCCAAATACTTTGTTGTTACCATCAATCAAGACCTTTGGAAGAATGAATACGCAGTCGTTCACATCGTGCGAGTTGTTGTAGTAATAACCTACATAACTTACACTAATCAACCCCTCCACCACATCAAGTTCATCAATGTCATGGAGATACTTCTTTACTAAAGAAGCATTATAGCGATATTCTTCAATGAGTATTTTCATTAACGCTCAATCAATGAAATGTTTACACCTAAATTTGCATTATTTAGTTTTTCAATCAGTTCTGCAATACGAATTGGGTTAAACTGATTTGACACATAGATAACTTCACCGTTCGATAGCTCCAATCGCTTTGCCTTAACTCTGAATTTTACATCCTTAGTTGTTTTTGCTCGCTCTTCAAATTCTTGCTCAGTTTCCACCAAATGAGGCATATGATTAACATTCAAGTTTGACCATACTTGAACAATATCGGCTGCATTCATTTGTGGATTTTGTTCAGAATAAGCTTTAACTGCCTCAAATGGGGCAAGACATTTGCCGTATGAGCCAGCTCCATTCACCATAAACTTGTCACGATTAGATGATTGTCGGTTATCGACAGCTTCATCTTCATCATACACATTCATGTCTTCATCCTCTGTTGTATTTGCAAACTTCAAAGTTTCAGGCAATGCATCTGAGTAAATGACATTCTCAATAAAACATGCTATTTGAGCTTCATTGGCTGAACCATCAGCATTGTAGAACGATTGGAAAGTCATTTCCTCGCCATTCGCACCTTTGAAGATATCTCCACTAAAGCCATAATCCTTAAATACATCTGTATATAGGTAGAATATCACTTTACTTACGAAAGTCTCTGCATTGATAATGCCATTTTTAGCTTTAGCAAAGAAATAACCCAAATTCTTATCCTCAGATTGTGTTGCATCAAATACAAAGTAGTTGATTGCTTGCACGAATTGCCACCAATCGTAGTTCTTAGCGCCTACATTGATTTGCCAATTCTTGTGCGCATCAGCGATCTTTATGTATTTCCAATCCCAACGACGCTTAAACGCAGAGTCAATAGGGAACAATGATTGGTCGCTAGTGTTCATCGTTGCCCATATATAAAGGTTGTTAGGGAGCAAAAGAACCTCGCCTTTCAGCACTTTATCAACCATGTCGGCTTCGCACTCTTCATATATAGCATTTATTTTATCTCTATCTGCAATAACAAGCTGCTCCAAATCTTTTTTCACATGGCGTGAAAGGTCGGTATCTGGAACTATCGCATAGTCTGAGAATCCGGCATCGTTTCTGTCAAGAAGCTGGAATATATCACCGAAAATCTGTGCACAGTTTCCGCGATTGATTTCTTCAATTACTAAGAATACAGGCTGAGGATTTTCGTTTTCTCTCTCTTTCCATGATTCGATATAAGCATTTAGAAAAGCCTGCTTTACATAAGTATAGATAATCTTATTTTCAGTAAGTTCATTGCCGTCTACATCTTTCATTGGGATTGCCTTATCACCTAGAGTAGTAAGCATAGGCACCTCTACTGAAGTTGGTTTATATGCACCCACGAACGATGAATAATCGGTATCTGGGTGAAATGTGATACGGAATGACTTATGCCTTTCAATTTGGGCTTTTATTTCATGAGATTTACCTGTTCCTGGTGCCCCGAAATAGATCTGTTGAAGATTCTTCTCGGAAATCTCCTTCCTATATTTCCCGCCTACTATAGTTGAAGATTCTTTATCATAGTATAAAAAATACTGTTTGGGATCAATAGCAGCAGATTCTGTTGGTATCATAATCTGGCATTCATCAATGAGACTATCATTAAGACTAATAACTCCTTGGTCAAATTTAATGTTACTATAGTTCTGAAGATATACCTTTACTTTATCATGACTACTCAAAGCAACATCAAATAATGAGTCCAATGCCGTATCAAAATCTATTATTCCCCTTTCAATACATTTTACAAGATGAGAGTATATTGAAGTCGGGGACTTTCCTCTAAGACTTGGAGCATAAGGATTTGGTATAAAATAGTTATGAGCCCAATGAACCATATAATTAAACAAGTCCGATAATGTTGAAGATTTATTAAAACGAGGATAACAAATACCATTATCCTCATAATAAAAAGCAAGTTGCCTTGCAATCTGACTATGAGTCTGAGTCCAACTATTTATATTTTTTTCAACATAACTATTAAATAAATCTTTGGGCATGGGTTCTTTTGGCATATAGTTAAAGAACAACATAACTGTTTCCCATGAAAGATTTTTACCTCTACATATAGGAGAAGCTTCTTCGTGTGCTGCCATAATCATTTTGTTTTCTTTTTGTTTGAACTAAAATCCAGATAGTAGATTCCATCTCCAATTTTAGAAATATCAATATGGGTTCTTCCGTATTTTTGTAAGTCTTTCTTTCTAATTATATAATCCAATGGTAAATTGCCTAATCTTTTTCGAATATATTTGCCAAGTATATTTTTTTGAGGACTTGAACTTAATTGTTTTGGATAAATCACTCCATCAACAGTCGTCTGACCTTCCATTAATCCAATCATAGATGTTCCATCATCCCATATTAACTCAACTTCATCATTTTCTCTGTTTGCTTTTCCTTTAGATTCCTCATTAACAATACCATTTACATATTTCTTCTGAGGAAATAAATCAGGAAATAATCTGATGTATTTGGTAGTTATACGTATGTAAGCATCACCTTTAGCAACGTGCCCCTTTGAACATCCCCAATTCAATCCTGACTTTAAAGGAATCTTACCTTTTTTATCAAGTAATGATGCGCGACATATACGATCAGAAAGATATGGCTGCTCCTTCGTATCTGATTTTGTTGAAACATGTTTATGCTTTCTTAAAGTAACACGAGGATCTGTACATAATATAGAATGATTACGCACATACATAAAATACTTATTGTATTCATTCATTGATTCCGGTTTTATATCAGAAAGAGTTTCCTTAAAATCCTTACGCAAACCATTGATCGTAAAATTTGCAGAACCTATCAAACCACCCTTTGCTTCATCATTATAAAACCAACAATATATCTTTGAATGTATAGGTACTGTAGAGTAGCTGATGGATACATTGGGCAAAGAGTTGTGAAGCTCTACCAATTTTTTATGCAAAGGCTCTGATATATTATCACTACCATACATGCCATATATTATCTCAAACTGTGTACTTAAAGGAAAAGAACTTAATGTTTTAATTAGTTCAGCACCAACATACCCTGATATCACAAAAAGTTTATCGCAACTTTTTGCAATTTCAGAATGTAATATTTTATTTTCCAAATCTTTATAATACAGCATATCACATAAATTTATCTAGTACGACATGTAATCCCATTGCTATAACTTTTGCAAAATCAGAGGGAACAGCATTACCTATCATTTTGTATTGAGCCATCATTGGTCCTATGAATTCAAAGTCATCTGCAAAAGTTTGCAAACGTGCTGCTTCTCTAACAGTTATTGACCTTGCCTGTTTTGAGTCTGGATGAATATGTCTCATACCATCTTTGTATAGATGTGCAGGTATAGTATTACTTTGTTCATCCCAACGAAGAACATAATACTTATGAATGTTACTAACTTTACCTGTTACTTTTGTATATAAGGCCTTTAGGGCTTCGATTGTAACATATTCTTTTCTTCCAGACTCTATATCCTCACTAAGAAGTCTAAAAACTTCTTGGTCTCGTTTATTGTGGAATCGAGGTCTATGATTGAGATATTCCTTACTTTCTATTGGAGCGTGAGAATATTTTTGACCATTTTGTTTAATTACGTCATTGGCAGGAAGAATAACTGGTAAATCAGCTATAGCATCTCTAACAGTACGAGGTTTCGCTTTATCTCGTAATGATGGCATAACAATATTATAAAAATCATCCAAAATAGCTTTACTATAATTAATCTCTATGCCATTGTTATTTGTCCTGAAATAATCATTCCTAACACCTAGTATAATTATGCGTTTTCTATGTTGTGGTATACCAAAGTCAGATACATTATAAACTGCTTTTTTAAAGTCATCAATGACATCATATCCTGCCTCATGGAAAGCTTGATGTATTTTTTCTACTATTGGAGTTCCATCTGGTGCAGCACTCAACATTCCCGTCACATTTTCAAATATAAAGAACTTAGGTTTGAAGTGATTAAGAATACGTACATAACTTTCAAAAAGATAATTTCTATAATCATCACGCATTCCATAAGGGTCGCGAATTCTTCCTGCAAGCGAATATGCTTGACAAGGAGGACCGCCAATAATAATATCAACAGTTTTTTCTCCTATAAGTTTCTTCAATCCTGCGTTTTTACCATACACTGGATCATCAAAACCATTTATCAGTTCATCAGTTCTTTGTATATCGAATTGAACAACTTCTTGTTCTGCATTTTCATGGTTCCAACGTTCCTTTAACCGCTTAACAAGAGTCTGGCACGGATACTTCTCCCATTCCACACAAGCTAAAGTTTCATAAGCTCCCTCTTGCATGAAGCCATCCATTAATCCACCGCAACCTGCAAACAGGTCTATAGTATTATACTTATTTGATGCCATTATTGATTCAGATAATTTAGGAGTTGAAGTCCAATTGCTTTTGCCATAAAACAAGGCACTGCATTTCCAACCTGTTTATCTTGTTGTCCTCTGTTTCCTAAGAATACAAAATCGTCAGGAAATGACTGTAATCTAGCGCTTTCTCGAACAGTAGGACAACGATTCCATTTATAATGGAAATTGTTTCGATGACCAGTATCAATAGTACGTGAAGGTTTGTCGCTACGATACCTCGTCCATGCCATGTGAAACTTACGACTTTCACCAACACCATCAGGAAGATCTTTCCAATTACCTCCATCCGGAACAAGCGCTATAATATCTTTAACAAATTGTTTATGGCTTACAGCTTTGTGATTATAGAGAATCTTACATTCACCACGCATTGTGCGTTGATATTCATTTAGTGGTTCCATAATGTAATCTGAAACATCTGAACCTATATTATCAACAAGACTAGGCAAGTCAGATATCGCTTGCTCACAAGTAATATAATTATCTTGGGTATGAGATGGCGTTGGAAATTCAAATTCATCTTTATGATCCCTTAAGCCAATAAAAACAAGACGTTTACGAATCTGTGGAACACCATAATCTGCCGAGCATAATATTTTACAGGTGATACTGTAGTTCATCTTCTTAAATCTTTTTAAAATCTCATTCTTAACCTCACCTTTATAAAGAGTTGCCATACCTGGTACATTCTCTATCATAAATGCTCTAGGTTTATAACGGCGCACAGTCTCTATCATTGCGAGATAGAGCTTATTACGTGCGTCATCAAAGTTTCTTGGCCCCGTAAGACTAAAACCTTGACATGGAGGACCGCCGATGATTACATCAATAGCATTGTCACCAATAAGTTTATCTATCTTTTCAAATGTTTCTGGAACAGAAAGGTCCCCTTGAAGAATCTTACTTTCTTTATGGTTGTACGCATAAGTCCTCAATGCGGGCTCGTTAAAATCTACACCAAGAAGGATATTATATCCTGCCATTTCAAAGCCTTTTGACAAGCCTCCACATCCACAAAACAAGTCTAAAACAGTATATTTATTTTTCGTCATTTGCTTATTTTACTACATTTTCAAAGCGGATAAGTTCTTTCATATCCACTTCTAATAACTGTGCAATTCTAACCAATGTCTTTAAATCCGGCTGACAAGTGTTTGTACACCATTTTGAAACCGTACCTTGGTCTTTCCCTAATTGTTCGGCCAACCATTTATTGGTTCGTTTCTTTTCGACCAATACAACTTTTAACCTATTTAAATCTTCATTTTGCATACGCTAATCTGTTTTTCTCATACAAATGTACTACTTTTAATTTAAAAGCAATCATTGTCCTCAAGTTTTTATTAAGATTCTCTATTTATTGAGTATATTTCAATCCTTAAAAGATGTAGATTTAAAAGTTTTACCAATAAAAAAGCCCGATATATGATTTATCGGACTCCCTTATTTGCTATCAATTTTATCTCACCATTCAATGCATCTTTCAAAATCGCTTTTACAAAGTCTTGCGCATCAATAGCGATGATTTTCTTTTCATTTTTGTATTCATATTCATACTTGATTTCGTTGATTTTAATCTTTCCCCATCGAGTATTTACATATGCATCTTCGTATTTGAAAACAATATCCGAATCAGAATCTTCGGGAAGTTCTTCCTCAATTTTTTCAAGCGTAGTTATTGTTGTTCCATTCGAATTTATAATGTTACTATCAATAAGTTCTAAAGGAATGTACGTTGCATTAATCCAAGATGATTCATTATTAAGACTCATCCAATCAAGAAAATGCTTATACTTTGTAACGCTGAATTTATCAGTTTCTGCATAATCCGCATCTACTAAGAATAAACATCGTCTAACTGAAATGTCGAAATTCATTTCAACTTCTCCAATAATAGCTTCACCAGGATTCGGAGTTCTAAGTTCTTTTAGTGATATTCCATATTCAGAAGCATATTCTTTAGCTCCTTTTTGATATCCAACTTTTGTAACCATTATTCCAGCTACATTATTCAAATCGTATAAAACACCATAGAAATCACGAACTTTACCTATTCCAACAGTTTTATTATAGTTTTTACATTCTATTGCAACCTTTTGCTTAGTTCCTGCGATTTCATACTCCCAATAAACATCTATCTGATGCTCTTGTCCCGACCTGCCTTTCAACTTAACATTATGCTGTACTTCGGTCGTTTTTAAAACATCTACATTAACTAACTCTTGATATATTTCTTGAGTAAATTTTTCGTATTCAATATTGGGGTTCATTGTACTAATAAATGGAGTGTTATAGGTTTATATTAAAATTAACCACATCAATATTACTATTGATAAAAAAAGAATATTGCACATTTATGTAATAGTCATTTGTTTACACAAATCTTTCTAGAGGTTTTCTAATATTCGAAGGAAGATTGTAAAAATCAGCAGAAACTCTAATTCCCTCTGTGTTTATACTTAAAATGTAAGGTTCCAATATACTTATATCATCTAACGACAAACCATATCTCATCATATAGATTTCTTTTTCATTAGAAGTGCCATATTTTATCAATTTAGCAAAGGTTAAAGCCCTTTCATTATGTGTGTTTTCAAAATTCACCTTAAAAGCTGCATAATAAATATCTGAAAGCTTAAAGCCTATTAGTTTGTCCAAATAATCATATGTATCATAAACGACCACATCAAAATCTACATCTTTAGATTTTGTTGACTTATCCACTAATGGAAATTTGCTTAATTTTAAGTTTGGAATATCTGCATATGCGGGGAGGTAATTGACTTTAACTTCGCTACAATCATCTCCTAAAGCTTGAAGTCGTTTAATCTCTTTAAAATTACATAACAATTTGTAACGCACTTTGCATATTGCGCTAAATGTTTTGAAGTACATTCGATAGAATAATATATGTAATGCATGCTGCAAAACAACATTTTCCGCTTCTGTAACATTTCTATTTAAATGTCTTTCATATATTTCTTTTAGCAGTTGGAATATAGAGTTCTTTTTTGCTTCAGGAAGTTTGTAAATATCAACAAGCGTATTGTCCATGTTAACTAAAACAGAAATAGTTCTTGATATTTTATTTTGCAATTCTTCATGACCTAAAAGATTTAACTGTTTTTGTGGCATGTTAAATTCTTCTACAAATGTTCCATTGATAATGGATTCCCTAAAATCATCAAAGTCAGTTCCTAATTTTTCAACAGGATTCTCAATCAATGAAGTTGTGCGTATTACATAATCGTTTCTAAGAATTTTTCTAAAATCTGTAACATTGTTGCTTTTTATAATAACCTTTCCAACGTCGAGTTTCTTTTGGGATGTTGACCTACCAGCCCTTCCGATAAGATTCTTTATAGCTAATGGTTTACTTTTTTCAAATCTTGAAATATAAACCGCATCAAACGGCATGTTAATACCTTGTTCAATAGTGCTTGTTGCAAAACAGATTCTACATAAGCCTGCATTAATAAAATCCTCGATAATAGAACGCATTTTTAATGGCATAGAACCATGATGCACTACAACTCCCTTTTTTAGCAGATCCAATGATGCAGAATAAAAAAACTTATTATGATCATCCTTAGCTCCAGTATAGTTCTTAAGTCTATCTTGATACTCTTTAATTAAATCTTTGTCTATATCGCCACATAAATCTATGTATTTTTTATAATCTTGAAATACTTTGTCTTTTGCAATATTTGACTTGGAAACATAAAATAAGACAGTTCCTCCTGACATTAATGTAAGCTCTATAGGATCACTCATTAATGAAAATTTTGTTCCCATGACCTTTGTGTCAACACCTATATGATAAAACCTATTATCGTCTTTGTCATGGCTATAAAATAATTGTCCAACATTGCGTTGACGATATGGAATACCTAAGGACACATCATTGGTTATAAAATTTTTTGCAAATTGAGCTTCTGGATTTGCAACAAAGGGTTGCGCAAATACCATCTTTGCTTTGGGGTAAAATTTGGATACACGTCTAACAACACTATCAAATAATAGTCCTCTCATAGATACTTCTTCCCCCAATTGAGCTTCATCAAACAAAAAATATTCAATATCAAATTCTTCTGAACGACTAAACAAATCACTTGCTCTTTCAGGTGTGAGAATTAATATTGAACGTTTTGCTTTAAGGGTATTCAACTTATCTACAAATGTTAGTATATTTACACTTTTATCAGGTATATTTTCACATAATGTTAAATAATATTCATTTATAAGTGCCCTTGAGGGAACGAAAATTACTATATCTTTATCTGAGCCTAAAATTAAATTTCTGAAAACATGTGATTTTCCCGTACTTGTTGGAGCTGAAAAACTAAAACATTTATTTGTTTTAATACCATCAATTATATTAACTTGAACTGGTGTATAGCACTCTCCAAAATCTGCTTTTATTGCATCGCGATATGTTGTTTGAACCAATTCTTTTAAGGTCTGCGGTTCAACATCTCTTACTTTGTAATACATACCCATATAGAGAAGAAGTTTATTAATGTGTTTATCAATAAATTCTTTTCTATATGTTGCAAAATAAGATAGAATCTCCATATCTGTAATATGGATAGGACCCTCGGAATATATTCTAGCAAGAGTCTGATTTAAAATATCTTCAAGATTTTTACCTTGAACTATTTGACTTATTACATTCTTTATCATAACATATCAACTGCAACTAATATAAGTTCATCATATCCTTTAGCGACATCATAATTGACATTCCTCTGTATATTTTTTATCAACCTTTCTGTTTTCAAATTTGTTGAAGAAAAAGCTGCGACAAACCCTTTCTCCCCTTGATTAACCTTATCTACTTGCTTTGGTATTAAAATATACAATTCAACAAGGTCCGCAATATCGTTTTGCTCCGCTATAAAACGTACAATTTGGCTTAGGGCACTACCATATGCATTATTTCCCGTCTCAAACTTTGCTTCGCCAAATAAGACTACATCTCGTGCATTTACAACGATGAAATCGAATCCTGGATTTTGACTTTTTTGCTGTTTGTAAATTTCAGGAAGAGGAATGTCCCTGTAACCTAATTCACATACTACTGCTTCTTGTGCTAGTACAGATACAATATATTCAGCTGCATCTGTTACAACTGCATCAACAATAGGTAAGGTAGCTGAGTTGTTGATGATTTCCACTAACTTATCCAACGTACGCTTTGCGCGAATTTCGAAGGATTTGTGCAAAGCAGGAGGAGTCATTCTATTAATCCAAGATAAATCTGATAACTTGGTAAATATATCATCAAGAGTTTGCCTTTTACCATTTGGAGCTATACGCAAAAAAGTAACTTTTGCTTCAATAGACTCTTTATCTTTCAAAGTATAATTTATAGCCATAATAATTTTATGTAAAATATACAGCGATTCATTCCCACTTTTAACAAAAATCAACCGTAAATCAAAATATCGCCACCTTAATAACCCCATCCAATTTGTTCTCAAAGATGCGGTAAGCTTCCTCAATCTCACTCAACGGAAAACGATGTGTGATGAGTGGAGTAGTGTCAATCTTTCCGGCTTCAATAAGGCGAAGCACCTCCTCGCAATCGCATCCATCGACCCCACCGGTCTTGAAGGTAGGTTCTTGCCATACATCTCCGGCTTGGTGTTCCTGTCCTTAATGTTCGACATACATTTGTGTCTTTGGTCCTTTAACTTCGTTGAACCTGCTTTCGCTCGCTTTGTGTGTAAGCAAACTTCTATACACTCGCTTGCTCGCAGCTTTGCTCATTCTGTCTGCCATAGTGCGAAGATACATGTTTCCGCTTTAACGACAAGTTATTTATGGGTTAAATTATTCTACTTCTGCAAAATGTTATATCACAATTCTGACGAATAATAAGTGTGTTGTATTTTTATTTAGCGCAATATAGGCTTCGCCTCAGAAATGCTCAAATAAATTTAACTTCTTTGAATCTCTGTCTCGCTCAGTAAAAAAACTGCAAGCATTTTCTTTACTTTCGCTCGTTGAGATTTGGCATTTCATTCGGCTTGCACTAATTTCGATTAATCGCAATATAGGCTTCGCCTCTGAAATGCTCAAATAAATTTAATTTCTTTGAATCTCTGTCTCGCTCAGCAAAACAACTGCAAGCATTTTCTTTACTTTCGCTCGTTGAGATTTGGCATTTCATTCGGCTTGCACTAATTTCGATTAATCGCAATATAGGCTTCGCCTCAGAATAAAAAATAAATGGATTTATTTTGTTCTTCATTCGGCTTGCACTAATTTCGCTTAAAGCGCAATATAGGCTTCGCCTCGTAATAAAAAATAAATGTATTTATTTTGTTCTTATCTCGGCTTGCACTATATTTGCAGTTGCGAAACGGCTGTTTCGGAAATGGTTGTTTCGGAACTAAAATAGAAGTGTATGAGATTTTTTGATAGAACAGAGGAGATTGCATCACTCAAAGAGATTCTTGAACTCTCAAAGAGTAATGCTCAGTTTACGGTAGTGACTGGTCGTCGTCGTATAGGTA
>SUXT01000014.1 GCA_015060835.1 Bacteroidales bacterium | reverse complement strand
TAGGAAAATGCCATTCAGAAGGATAAGGATTGAAAAAAGTTTGTAGTACCCAAAGCCACAAATGAAAAACGGCAAATGACTGATAGGCAAAAAGAATCATCTGATGATAAGCAAAGTTGGGTTAAATACGTTTACCGGACACTAATAATTGCAATACGATAGGTTAAGAACCCCCTCCGAACTTTTTCCTTAGAAAAAAGGAAGACCTCACTTGCGTTCGGCACTCCTTCTATATAACAAAATGCTAAACCGCTGTGCTATAGAGTTTTTCGTTAAGCATATTCAATATTCTTTTTTGTTATTTTCTATTCATTTTGAGGCGCCGCAATTCGCTACTTTGGGAATATAAATATTCCGTCGTCGCAAGCAAAGGTACGATTTTTTTCACATAGTATACATACGTATCATATATAAAAATAGTTATAAGTGCCTACCCCTATAGCCATACATAGACAACAAGCCCCGCAAATTACCTGCGGGGCTTGTACTATTCTTTATTTCATTACTCTCTTATAGGTATCTACCTTGCCGTTTGCATAAACGGTCTTCACTATATTCACCGTATTTCTGAACGGTGTCACCGAGGAAGCACCTGCCACATTGTAATAGGTTACAGAAACCGGTTCGTCACCATCTGCCGCCACACTGCCTATGGATGTGCCATCGGGGGTAACATCCACCCCGGCAGCACCTATCGCAAATTTTACGGGAGTGTCAATGGGGTTGAAGCCATAATAGCGACCATACTGTTTGTAGCAGAAAGCGGATACAGGAGTCGGCAATGTAACCTCGATATAGGGATACCCCTCGGTGCCGGTGTAACCGCCAGGGTCTTGTTCTTCGCGGACTGCACTGTTGAAATATGTTGTGAAACTGCCATCACACAACCCCTTTATTCCCGCACCGTAAAGAGGAGCAATGGAATTTGTCTTAAAATTGTCGGGAGTCAGTTCTATAAGATTACCGCTGATGTCGTAGACCTGGAACTCGCCCAACGCATAGCTGTCGTAGTTGCCGAACTTGTTGCCTGTGTTGGTTTCAAAGACTGTGAAGCGGAATGCAGTAACCTCTTTTTCGAACAAATAATAGGGCGATTCCCACACATATCCGGTATTCTCTTGTACAACACCCGGAAGACCGTCGCTCTCGTCAATGCGGATGGGGAAGGTTGCAAACTCATCTATTCTGCCCGCCCAGAACTTATCTGTAGCAGCCTTTACACCATCTATTATATTGTCTACATCCTCCATACAGCCCACTTCCTCGATGTCGGCAAGGGCATTGTCACTGGTTGCAAGGAGAGCATTGAGGAAATTTATGGGATATGTGCCGATGACCCAATCAGGAGCAGCCGAAGTCTTTATCTCCCCGTCCTCTTTCGCTTGCAGAATCCCATCCACAGAGTCGCTGTATGTATATATTTCTCCAGCAGCATATTCCATGAGATACCCGGTAAGTTTGTTCTTGGCATTTATAATCTCCGCAGATGTGACATCACTCTTTTTCAGAAGATTCTTTCCGCGCTCTATTTCTGCGGCAAATTCCGTGTAAGAGCAACCGCAGTCTTCATCGTCGTGGAAGCCCAGACGCTCTATGCGCCGTTCCGCCTCGTCGATGACATCCTGCAGCACAAAACCTATAGCCGAAGCATTGAGTTCCACCTTGTGCAATGTAAAGTTCCATGCCGTAGGTCTTCCTCTTTTACCCATTTTATCTGCCTTGTGTTCCACAAGCACCATTCTGCCCATAGCATCGTGTCCCAGAAGCAATGTATCGCTGATGGTAAGGATGAAATCACCGCTCACCGAATCGCATGGAGCAAACTTCACAAAAGCAGCATCGGCTTCGGAGTCTGTCCAGTGGTAAGTTTCGCCCGCACCACTATTCTTCATATAACGCTTGTTGTTGAGCCACACCACCTTGTATATATCTTCCTGAACATCAACCGGAATCAGATATATGGCAGACGCGGCATTGGGTGTAACATGGCTACCATAGGGCGAATGCCAGAATCCACCACCGGGATATGTACGCTTTGTTCCTGTAAACGAATGGAGATATTCGGGAGCATGACCCTCGAGAACATATACACCGCCCTGAGCCAATTCGTCTGCCGATGCCACCTTTTCGCCAAGAACAAACTCCTGCTCGGGATAGGGAAGATACTCTGTGCCGGGGGTGAGACCTATATGTGTAGGCATATTCTCGTAATTGTTGACTCTGGAGTGCCATTTGAGACGGAATTCACTCATAGGCTCTTCGAATTCGAACTCTATATAGTGGTATGCCTGGGGGCAGTCGCCCATATAAGTTGTGGTGGAGAAGTATGTGTCGTATATACCATCGTTTATATACTCCATATAGGCACCACTGTTCAATGAGGCTGCATTTGATGTAGCCTCGAAATTGGTTCCCTTGTTATTGGCCTTGAGTATTCGCAACTCGGATATACAGAAGAAGGGGAAGCCGGGACCGTTGCCACCTGTGGTACCCGTAGTTCCATAGCTCTGTGCGTCGACGGTATTGGTGGAGACAACCGTCACGCGGAGCTTTGTTATGGGCTCGTCAAACTTATACAGATCCGAGACAAAGGTAATTACCGTATCTCCTTCATAGTCGTCTATTACCTCCAGCGCACCTGGAAGACCGTTTGCCGTCGTAAGGGTGATGGGCCATGTAGAGGACTGAGCCGATGCAACAAGACCGGCAAATGCCACAATTGCAGTGAGTAAAAAATGTTTCATAGTGTAAATCTTTATCTGTTATTATTTATTCTCTTTATCACAATGCTTCACTTGTTGTGGAGCATATATTCGAGTTTGCCTCAAATATACGAACAAACGAGCGAGAAATATCAAGCTTGCTTGAATATTTTTCACAGCAAGTGCAGTGTATATTCGAGCACGTCTCAAATATACGAACAAACGAGCGAGAAATATCAAGCTTGCTTGAATATTTTTCACAGCAAGTGCAGTGTATATTCGAGCATGCCTCAAATATACGAACAAACGAGCGAGAAATATCAAGCTTGCTTGAATATTTTTCACAGCAAGTGCAGTGTATATTCGAGCATGCCTCAAATATACGGATTTTATTATATAAAAGTGCAGAAAAAGATTTTTTTTGTAAAATTTTCTTCTCCAAAAGACATATTGCTACGTTCAGACACTGCGGTAACACATCCCAAACAAAAAGCCCCCATTCTTGTTATTTTCTCAATAAACTCTTCAAAGATAGATATATGGATAAAAAATTTCTTACCAACGAGGTGGGAGCACCTGTTGCCGACAACACCAATTCACTCACAGCGGGAGCGCGCGGTGCTCTGCTTCTCGAAGACAACTGGCTGATAGAGAAACTTGCACATTTCGACCGCGAGGTTATTCCCGAACGACGGATGCATGCCAAAGGAAGCGGTGCCTTCGGACATTTCACCGTAACGAACGACATTACCCGATATAGTTGTGCTTCGCTATTCTCTTCGCTGGGCAAGAAGACTGAGGTCTTCATGCGTTTCTCCACCGTGGCAGGCGAGCGCGGAGCGGCAGATGCCGAGCGCGACATACGCGGCTTTGCCATAAAATTTTACACTGACGAGGGTAATTGGGACCTTGTGGGCAACAACACACCGGTCTTTTTCCTGCGCGACCCTCTGCAGTTCCCCGATCTCAACCATGCCATCAAACGCGACCCGCAGACCAACCTGCGTTCGCCGCAAAGCAACTGGGACTTCTGGACCATGTTGCCCGAGGCGCTGCATCAGGTAACCATAGTTATGTCGGACAGGGGCATTCCCGCCTCCTATCGCCACATGCATGGTTTCGGTTCGCACACCTACAGTCTGGTGAACAGCAAGGGGGTGCGTGTGTGGGTGAAGTTCCACTTCATCACACAGCAGGGCATCAGAAATCTCTCCAATGCCGAGGCTGCCGACATCATAGCAAAAGACAGGGAGAGCCACGGTCGCGACCTCTTCGAGGCAATAGAGCGAGGCGACTTTCCCCGCTGGAAAATGTGCATACAGGTGATGACCGAGGAGCAGGCGGCAGCCTACCGCGAAAATCCATTCGACATCACCAAAGTGTGGAGGCATAGTGAATTTCCTCTCATTGAGGTTGGAATCTTAGAACTCAACCGCAACCCCGACAACTATTTTGCGCAGGTGGAGCAGGCTGCATTCAACCCTTCGCACATTGTGCCGGGAATTGGGCTCTCCCCCGACAAACTATTGCAGGGCAGACTCTTCTCCTACGGCGATGCGCAGCGTTACCGCCTCGGTGTCAATCACGACCAGATACCGGTGAACAGGGCAAAATGCCCGGTACACAGTTTCCATCGCGACGGACAGATGCGTGTGGATGGCAACAATGGTGCACGCAAAGGCTATTCACCCAACAGCATAGGTGAATGGCAGGTTAAGGAGACAATGGCCACCTATTCGCCTGCCGAGGGCGCATCCATGCGCTACAATCCCTACGAAGACAGAAGCGACGACTGTTTCTACCAGCCGGGCGACCTCTACCGTCTGATGACCGAGGATAAACGCCGACTGCTCATCGAGAACACTGCCGCCGACATAATGCCTGTAAGCGACAACATCAAGTATCGCCATGCGGCACACTGCTTCCTTGCCGACCGCGAATATGGCACACGTCTTGCCGAGGCTCTTTCATTGAATATAGAAGAGGTGAAACGGCTCGCTTCGTTAAGCGAAAAGGAGCGCCTGGAACAGACAGCAACGCATGTATAATTTTCGTTGGGACAGTTAGAAGTACTCTCTATTATAACCGATACCACACAGAAATCCCCGAGTTGTCCATTGAAAGACAACTCAGGGATAAATCCTGCTGCAAAATCCAATATAGGATTATTATCGCGAAATTGTTTTATTTTATCATTTGTAGGCGTATAACAATATTGGTTTATTTGACTGTTTTTTAATAGATTCGATATGCTTCATCATAGAATTTGATACAGCAAAGCATCCTTTGCTAACCGGTATACAAGGCAATGGGAATGTTTCGAATTCTACGTTTCCATTATGAATAAGGATTCCTCGGACAAGTGCATTTGAATTAGTAGAATCGAGTCCATACAGATTGTATCCTTTTTCATATCTGGGATTAGACATTGGTCTCAATTTTCCTACTTTGTATTTACCTAAGCTGGAGTAATTGCTACCAATTTCATTACTGAAAGTAGATTTAAATATATTATAGTTAACACCAAGACCTTGTGCACACAGACTTTTGTGAATGATTTTCTTTTCCTTGAAACTGTAGATATAGAACCTTTTAGTTCCGGAAGGCTTTGAAAAATCGGTCAGGAAACAATATTCGGTGCTATATCCATTATTCTTACAGTAATTGTATATTTCGGATATGTTAGAGGGTGGATCATTCGGAATGAACAGCTTTATTACACTAATCGCAATAAGAACACCACATAGAACTATTAAAAATTTTTTCATGGCACAAAAATTATAAGATAAAACATCTTTTCTGCAGCTGCACTGAATATCCATTCACTAATACTACAACCCGAAGATTTTATCAAACTCTGCTTTTGTGTAGTTCTCCACTACGAGAGAGTGACCTTTGTAACTGAATTTCAAGTCTATGCCATTGGCTGTTTTGATGGGAGTAATTGCCACGCCCTCATACACGAAACGCTTGCCTACAGACTTATCTATTCGCGGAGCTATAGACTTGTAACTCCTAATGCAAAGCGTCTTTACCTTCTGCGGCATCAGATGATATATAGCCGTCAAAGTTTTTGTTTCAAAGTCGAATTCCTCATCCATTCCTGCAATTTTTGCTGTTACAGAAGAGGTGTTGTTTGACGATGGTGTTGCATCGATTGTAGTTGCAGCTACACAAAAAACTGACACGAGCGAAAGAATCGCAACAAAAAAGATTTTTTTCATAACGTTGAAATTTTAGAGTGTTATTGAATTGTTTTCACTCTATAATGTCGTTACGAAGAAAAGGTAACCGCTTAATTCAAAAAAATATCTTATTGGGGAATAAACCTCTAAAAATACATTATTATTTCGCGTGCCCAGCCCAGCGGGTCTGTGAGGATACGCAGAGGGTATTCAAAAAATATTCTGCCAACAGCCTTCAGCACTCCGCCCTTCGGAGTAGCAAGAATGACAGATGCCACCGCAAGGTGTGTGAATGTAAGAAACGAAACAGACCTTGCAATGCCGCAGTTCTCAATATCGGACTGCGTGAGACGTGTCTGCTTTATGAATGAATGGAGATGAAATGCATAAGTAAACGCAATCAGCGCATCAAATATTATCATATAGTGGCTATCGCCGGCAAACCTGAACGGAAATATCATGAATGTATATATAGGTATGCAATAAGGCGATAAAGTGATAGGGATATACCCGATTCCATATTTACCCGGCTTGTAATTCACATAGCATTCTCTGCCCTTGACCACAAATTCGCTGATTTTCTTGAAAAACAACAAAGCCATAAGCGTATGTGTCAACTCGTGAGTGAACTTCATGAGCCAATTCAGATTATGACTGATTTTGAAGACAACAACAGTTATAGCAAACAACCCGTATGCAGCAAAACCGGCAAACAGACCTACATAATTTCCTGTATGCCGCCAATCACAACCTATCCTCACCCACATATCAATGGCGTTCTTGGCAAGAGATGTTATAAAAACGCCCAAGAAAAGAACTGTCAACAGACCGAATAATGAGGTAAATGCTATATAGCCGATTTTGCCAAGTCTTTCCTTCATCACTCCTCTGTATCGTCATCAACATCCAAAGCAGCCATACAGTAGCCGTCGCCTGCATTGTTTCTCTCGTTATCGATCAACTCTCTGAGCGCTGCTCTCTCTACGGCATTGCGAATAACCTCTTCGGCAAACTCGTCATTTTCAATAATACGGGCGGCCAATTCCTTGATCTTATTCATACACTTACTCTTTTTAGCCTTTACGGAATCGGCATTACGCATACCCAAAATGCCTGCAATCTCATCCATAGGCTTATGGTTCCAATAAAAATGTTTCAGAAGATTCCTGCACTCCGTTGGAATCATATCCAGGATTTTGTCCAGAAATTCGTTCTGCATTTGCTGCTTTTCATCTACGGTAATGTCAGCATCTTCCTCACTACTATAATGTAGAGTAAGCGAAGAGGTAACCGCATCGTCCAAATTTTGTGCAGTTTTTTTACGAACCATGTTGCATGCCGTCAGTTTGCCTATCTGCACAAGATAGCTGAACAGAGCGCCCTCACGACTACTCACCACACTGCCACTTTTCACCTTTTGCATCAACACAATCAGCGACTCCTGAAAGATATCCTCGATATCTTCGTCAGAAATCCTATCAACAAATGCCTGTACCAAAATTGAAGCGAATCCCGGCCTCATCTCTCTGCAGATGTACCTCCAGGCACGCTCATCGTTCTGCACTATCCCGAATATAAGTTGTGAATCTGTCATATTTTATGTTTTCCTGCGAATTCAACTTGCTGACGGTATCAAACCCCGGCTTGTTAAAAGCGCCTCTGTTTTGGTTGATTGAATGGGATTATTCTATAGCCTTTTATGTGAGATATAAAATGCTGTTTATATCAGATACCTTACTGCTACATCCCCCGTGTCGGATGCAAAAATAGTCAAAAAAACACAAGACGGCATAGGAAACCGCCTTTTATTTTAGAGGGGTTTATATTGGCGTTGTAGAAATATACGCGTTCATTGTCAATATTGTGCCCATATTTACGGAACAGGGAGAGTTGATATTGTCATACTTCATTTTATTAAATACGACTTTACAAAACGACGAAAAAATACAAACTAATACTTTAAAACCAAAAATAAATTTGATATTTACAAAGAAAAAGAGATAAAATAGAACAGTATAAACAAAAAAGAGAAATGGGAAAATTTATGAAAGTATCAAGGATTCACTTCAGGTTTTTACGGTAGCGCATCAATTATTTACACCGAGCCGAATAGTGCAGACAAAAAAAGCGAAAGCCTCGAAAATCTTTCGATTTTCGAGGCTTTTCCAGTCGGGGTGACTGGATTCGAACCAGCGACCACACGCCCCCCAGACGCGTACTCTAACCGGGCTGAGCTACACCCCGCTTGGGTTTTGCTCTGCAAAGGTAGAACTAATTTTTCAAACCGCAATGGATTTTTGAAGAAAATTTTAAAAATATCTGATTTTTTCTTCCAATTGGCACTTTTCTACACTTCGAGCAGGAGTTTTTATACTCCCCAATGACTATTTGCTGTAAAATAAAATGTGTGCAGAGGTTTGCCCTGCACACATTATTATAATTGCACATGTATTATTCTACATTCTTGTCGTGCTTGATTTCTTCATCGGGATAGAATGCCGAGGATACTTGTCCGTAGGTATGGGTGCAGCAATCGCCACTCTTAGGCCATTTGCTCCACGAGGTCTGCGGACATTCGGTATTCTTCAACCAGCCCCAAATGGTCTCTTCGTCAACTACGCTGTATACATAGCTGTGAATCTCAAATGTAAGACCGTCTGCATATACTGCACGGGCCACCTTGAGCGCCTCTTTGCACTCGGTACCTGAGATAAGAATCTCTATACCTTCGATTGTGTGGTTGATTATAACCTCTGTTTCAAATTCCTGACCTGCCACAGTGTATGTTACAATCTGCTTTTCGGTGATATATGTGTAGTCGGCACCTGAGCGGATATCAAAGTCGTCGGGCACTGCAATGTATTCGCAGGGTACGGGGATGAGGATGCGCACATCTACACTGTCTCTCAAGTGAACGGTAGTCTTTATTTCGTTCCAATCCTGGTGCTCCTGCTGGTGAACATCAAATTCCACTTCGCCTTTGCCGGGAACGATGGTGTCGGGAACAACACCGCCGTTGTCATCGCCGTTATCACCGTTGTCATCGCCATTGTCACCGTTGTCGTCGCCATTATCGCCGTTGTCATCACCATTGTCATCATCATCTGATGAACCGATATTTTCGGGAACTATCTTCAGCACCCAGTCATCATAGATTTTGTCGCCGGGAACCTCTCCGTCGCCCTTCTTTGCGAAGTAGTCGAGGCCTATATAGTAATTACCTTTGTAGTAATAGATTCTATAGGCATCTGCCCAATTGCTTGCATAGCTTGCCATCGCTTTGATGCCATTGAAGCCATCGGTCATCAGCGATGAGTTGTTTGTTGCTGCATTGTCGCACTTGCCGGCGTTGAAGTTGTATACATGCTGCCATTGTCCGTTGTTTTCGAGCACCTGAAGATTGTCGAAGCAGGTTGTGCCGTTTATACCTGTGTGGAGGGCACCGTTCCAGTCAACATAAGAGTAGAGGTGGTTGGCACCGCCTACATGCTGTATGAAATAGCGGGTGTAAGAGGGTAACGTATCGCAATAGTCGGGGTCGGTGGCTATGTATGCCAACACCTCAGCAGCTTCTTCGGCTGTTACAGGCGCAGGTTTTGTTACCCACATATTGCCATTTACATCACAGGCTCTTGTCTTCTGATTTTTTATAAAGCGGACTTCTGTCGATTTTTTGGCAGACATATACTTGGGAACATTCAAACTGTCATCATCGTTGCTGCACGATGAGAATACTCCAAGAATTGCTATAAGTCCAAACAATTTAAGCAGTTTGTTCATGATTTTCTATTTTTACGTATTCTTACTTATTTTACTTTTGCAAATATAAATAAAAATTTAAGTAAAATTTTATGATATATTTTCTTTATAAAAAATTTTATTTTTTTCACTAAAAATTAGTGCTTTCAGACATTGTTTTGAACCACCGCCATCACTCGCAGCCAGTTTTCGCCCCAAATTTTCCTTATTGAGGCTGTATCATATCCGCGACGAAGAAGTTCGCGCGTGAGATTTATCATCTGCGATGCGTCGCGGCATCCGAGAATTGTGCCGTCGCCGTCAAAATCCGTACCGATGCCTACGTGGTCGATTCCCGCTATCCCGATTGCATGTTCAAGATGACGGAGAAAATCGGCAAGCGTTGCTTCACCATTGTCCACGAGGAAGCCTTTGTACATTGTTATCTGCACCACTCCACCCTTAGCGGCTATTGCCCGCAACTGATCGTCGGTGAGATTGCGAGGGTGATTGCACAAGGCCTTGCACGACGAGTGGGAGCAGACGACAGGAACTGCACTTGCTTCAAGTGTATCGTAAAAACTCTTTTCGGATGCATGAGAAAGGTCTATCATCACGCCAACCCTATTCATCTCGCGGACCACTTTGCGCCCGAAAGGACTAAGGCCGCCATGCTCGCCTGTGCCGCGTGCCGAGTCGCAGATGTCATTGTCGCCATTGTGGCAAAGTGTCATATAAACGACGCCTGCATCGCGGAACTTTTCAATATTGGCAAGGTCTGCGCCTATGGCATACCCGTTCTCTATTGCGGGCATTATTATCTTTTTGCCTTGTTTCTTGGCCTCAGTCACCTGCTGAGGTGTTGTGCATATTGTAGCGTTGCCACCACTGCATTCCACTCTTTGACGTATGCCATCGAGCAAGGCCGACGCCTTTTCTGTTGCTTGCAACAGCGACGCTTCATCGCGGGCCTCTTGTTTGAGATAGGCCGCCATCGTTACAACATCGAGGCCGCCTTCATCCATTTTGTGAAGGTCCACAAGTGCCACAGCACTGCGCTCCGCAAGGTCGTAACCGCCGGCAAAAAGCATAGGGGTGTCGCAGTGAGAATCTAATGTTATCATCTGTGAGTGCAGGGTGCGAGCCGCTCTGTAGAGCGCAGCCTCGGAGACGAGCCATTCAAAGAGAGGCAGCATCACACGGTTGCCATCTTTAAGAATAAAACATTCGGGATGCCACTGCACGCCTACCATCGGACGGCCATCGACACTCTCCATTGCCTCTATTACTCCATCTGTGGCAACAGCAGTAATGCGGAAACCGTCGGGCACTTGCGATACAGCCTGATGATGAAAACTGTTTACAGCCAATGTCGCACCGAAGAGTTTGTGCAACAGCGAGCCCTCAAAAATATCAACTGAATGGGTTGCAATGCTACGCTCCTCCTCTTGACTATGCACAAGAAGTCCATCGCCGAGAGCAGCGTAAATATCCTGATGCACTCTGCCGCCGTATGCAGCTGCCATAGTCTGTATACCACGGCAGATGCCGAGAATGGGTATCTGACGGTCGGCAGCGAGGCGGGCAAGCATAAGTTCCTGCTCGTCGCGGGCGGGATTGATGTTGTGCAGCAGATTGTAGTCGGGCGCTTCGTTCATGTAGCGAGGGTCAATATCCGCTCCGCCCGACAGCATAAGGGCATCGAGCATTTCTATGGTGCTCAGCAACTGCTCTCTATGGGGGTATGGAGGGATTATAACAGGTGTTCCGCCTGCTTCGAGAACCGATAGGTAATACCCGTTTGCAAGACAGCAGTTGCCTTCGCTGAAGTTGCCCGAAATGCCGATGAGCGGCCGGCGGCCGCTCATCGGATATTTGCGGTGCAGTTCATTGTATTCACTATTGAGATTGAATTTATCCTCGAACTGTTCCGTTGCCATATATTTATATATTATAATGGTAAATTTCTTTTTATGCTGTTGTCGAGCACTATCATTGTTTCTGTGCTTACCACTCCGGGGATTTTCTGTATCTTGCCGTTGAGAAGTTCCATAAGCTGTTCGTTGTCGCGGGCATACATTTTTATCATAACAGAATAGGGGCCTGTTGTGTAGCTGCACTCGACAATTTCGGGAATCTCTTCGAGTTGTTTTATTACATCGCGATACATCGAGCCGCGTTCGAAGTTGATTCCTACATATGTGCAGGTGGTGAATCCGAGGCGTTTCATGTTCACTTCGTAGCTTGAGCCGATGATGACTCCCATATCTATCATGTGCTGCACACGCATGTGTATTGCCGCACGTGATACTCCGCACGATTCTGCCACATTCTTGAACGGAATGCGGGCATCCTTCGAAATTATGCTCAATATTTTAAGATCGAGACTGTCTGTCTTGCATTCGCCGCCTTTCATTTTGCAATAGTATATAGGGAGATTCTATAAATATCCGCTGCCTGCCTTACGGCAGGCAGCGGACGGTTTTATCATTATTACTTCTTAGCCTTTACTACGCGCATAATCTCAATATCGAAGATAAGTGCGCTGTAGGGAGGAATACCTCTGTTACCGCTCTTGCCGTACGCAAGGTTCCAGGGAAGATAGATTTTGCATTTTGTACCCTCGGGGAGAACCTGCAAAGCCTCTGAGAAGCCGGGAACTACACCTGAAACAGGGAATGCAACCTCCTTACCGCGTGAGCTGTCAAATGTTCTGCCGTTGGGAAGTGTACCCTTGTAGATTACGTATGCTGTGTCGACTGCTGTTGCAACAGGGCCTTTACCCTCAACCTCCATCTTGTACTGGAGACCGCTGGGGAGCGCTACAACACCGGGCTGCTTCTTGTTCTCAGCCATAAAATCCTCGCTTGCCTGACGGTAGATTACTCTGTCGGAGTACTCTACTGCTGCTTCTGTTGACATGACTTTGCCATCGTTGTATACGCCTGCGATAAGACCGGCAAGGAACATCTCTCTATCGAGCTTGTTCACTGAATCACCGGGATATACCTCCTCGTTTGCATTGAGGTATACGTTTGCAGCCTGTGAACCGATTGAAAGACCTTTCACATAAGCATCAGACTTCTTGTCGTCGCTCATAGGGAATGCATCGCACACACCGCGTACAAACTCATCGATGTGAGCAGAGTCTACACCAAGCTGGAGATAGATGATGTCGCTCAATGTTTCTGATTTTGCAAGGCTCACTGCAAATGCCAATGAGTCCTGAGTAGTCTTGAGAGATACGTTTCTCATGTTCTTGCCACCGCCGCATGATGTAAGCACAACAGCAACAAGAGATACCAAAAATACAATCTTTTTCATTTTTTCGTGATAATATAAATTACAATACTTTTATAAGTTCTACATCGAAGATAAGTGCGCTGTAGGGAGGAATCATCTCACCTGCACCGTTCGCGCCGTATGCAAGGTCATAAGGAATGTAGAGTCTCCACTTTGAGCCTTCGCCCATAAGCTGAAGAGCCTCAACCCATCCGGCAATCACCTGAGACACACCGAAAACTGCGGGCTGACCTCTCTTGATTGAGCTATCGAACACTGTGCCATCGATAAGTGTACCCTCGTAGTGGCACTGTACTCTGTCGGCTGCTGTAGGCTTTTTACCCAAGCCGGCATTGATAATCTCGTACTGAAGACCACTGGGGAGGGTTACAACGCCTTCGCGTTTTTTGTTCTCCTCGAGGAAAGCAATGCCGCTCTCTTTGGTCTTACCGTACTTCTCTTCTGTGAGTTTGTTGAAAAAATCGTTGATGGCATTCTGAGCCTCAACAACTGTTATTTCTGTCTGTTTGCCGGAAAGCACATCCTGCATTCCCTTAACAAAATCCGCGAATTCGAGTGTGCTTACACCCATAGAGGCCAGATTCTGGCCGATGTTCATACCTAAGCCGTAGCTGAATTTGTCCATTTTTATTATTGTTTGAAAATTTTTCTTCGTCAATGATTTATACCATGCGGGGCAAAAGATTCTGCCACACACGAACACAATCAAATATCTTGGCAAAAATAATATATATTATCGAATCAGCATACAATTTAATACATTTTTAACATATAAGTTCCTCAACACATTACATTTTGTAAAAATTCGCTTTACGCAACAAAGTAACACCCTGTACGCTTGCCGTATATGGCAAATTTCCATACCTTTGCATAGCAAATCATCAATAATATGAACAAAACCATCATACTGTTTGTCCTACTTGCAATAATTCTTGTAGCCTACCTGCTTTACAATGCCCGCAGAAAAGGCGAACCGCAACCCGAGGAGCACCACGATGTCGAGGGCGGCTGCTGCGGACGGCATGCTGTATGCGAGAAGGGCCTCGACAAGGAATCACTCTACTTCGATGACGAGGAACTTGATGCCTACAAAGGACGCAGCCCGGAGGAGTATTCCGAAGAGGAGATTGAGGAGTTCCGAGGCGTGCTCTACACCATGAAGAGCGAAGAGGTCGACCAATGGGTGCAGTGCCTGCAACAGCGAGGAATAGAAGTTCCTGCGGAGCTCAAGGATGAGATTCTGCTTATCCTGCAATAGCACCCACCACAAGCGGGTTTAATCTGTATATCAACATCTTATATGACAGAATTACTCGACTACCTGTTTTTCAGAAACGCACTCGCAGGCGCGTTGCTTGCCTCCATCTTGTGCGGAATCACCGGCACATATGTAGTTTCAAGACGACTGCTATTTATCAGCGGAGGAATAACGCACGCATCGTTTGGAGGAGTGGGAATGGGAATGTTCTTCTCATTCAGCCCCACAGTTGGGGCATTCATATTCGCCGTGGCTTCGGCATTGGGCATACAGATTCTTGGCCGCCACAAGGAGATCAGGGAAGACTCGGCAATAGCACTGCTTTGGGTGCTTGGAATGACAATGGGAGTCATTTTCTGCTTTCTCACGCCCGGATACACTGCCGAGCTTTCGACCTATCTGTTCGGCAACATACTCACTGTTACAACCACGGACATCATTGTACTTGCGGCAATAGGCACTGCATCGGTGCTGTTCACAATCATAATGTACCGCGCCATCGTCGCCGTAGCATTCGACAAGGAATTTGCCCGCTCGCGCCGCTTGCCGGTCGAAGCGATAGAGACTGTAATGATGATATTCATAGCACTGACAATTGTAGCCTGCCTGCGAATGATAGGTGTGATACTTGTAATATCTATGCTCACAGTGCCGCAGATGACAGCAATGCTCTTCACAGCAGATTACAAGAAAATAACAGCCCTGTCAATCATTTTCGGCTACATGGCAAGCGTATGCGGCCTGCTGCTCTCCTTTGCGCTCGACATTCCCGGCGGCGCTGCAATTATAGTCTGCTCGATAGGCCTATATACCCTCTGCGCATCGGCAAGATACATCTGCAACACAATAAAAAGCAAAAAGAGAAGTTAATAATATGACGTTTGCTTCGTATTGAGCAGAAAAAATCCTAACTTTACGGCTTAAACGCAATCACCATTTGAGAAAAGCACTCATATACATATTCACGACAACACTGATGCTTGCCTTGTGCAACTGCGCCAGCCGCAAGCACAACACCAAGCAGACACGTATGTACCACTCATTCTCGGCGAAATACAACACATATCACAACGGGAAACAGGCATACGTGGCAGGGCGTCTTGCGCAGATAGACGGCCACAAGGACAACTACCTGCAACAGATTCCACTGCTGATAAACAGCAACCCCGCATCACAGAAATTGGGCTCGGTAAACTTCAACCGCGCCATCGAGAAGGCACAGAAAGCCATCAAGAACCACTCGATAAAGAAAAAACCCAAGCGCAAGCCCGGACAGAAGCTGTCCGAGAAGGAGCGCCGTTTCTATGAGCAGAAGGAGTTCAATCCCTTCATGCATAAAGTGTGGATGATGATGGCAAATTCCCAATACCTGCAAGGCAACTTCATGGAGGCCGCCGGCACATACATATACATGGAGCGCCTGTATGCCACCAACCCCGAAGTGCTTGCCGAGACACGCATACGCCTCTCGCTCTGCTACTCGCAGCTCGACTGGTTATACGAAGCAGAAGAGCTCCTCTCTCGCGTAAAACGCGACAGCCTCCCCTCCGGGCTCAAATATATTTGGGCAACGGCCAATGCCAACCTGCTCTACAAGCAGGAGCGATACGACGAGGCAATTCCCCACATAGAGACAATGCTCAAGCGTCCAAAGATCACACGCACCGAAAAGGCACGCGAATATTATCTGCTCGGTCAACTATATATGAACCGCGGCGACAGCACAAAAGCCTTCAAATATTTCGAAAAAGTACTGTTGCAAGGTCCTTTGTACGATCTTGAAATAAATGCCCGTATCAAACTCACCGAAACGATGACCGATCAGCAGAGCAAGAAAATCATCCGTTCACTCGAAAAGATGATAAAGCAGCCGAAGAACACAAGCCACCTCGGCCAGTTGCACTATGCTCTCGGTAACGTGCACATGGCAGCCAAAGACACCGCAAAGGCCATAGATGTCTACGAAACAGGCATTGCCGATGCCACCACCAAAAACTACGGAACAGGACTGTTGCATCTGCGCCTTGCCGAATTCTATTGGGAGCAGGGCAAATTCTCAAAAGCCCTCCCTAACTACCAACAGGCCTCGACATTGCTCACTGTCGAATATCCCGGCATTGAAACAATACAACTGCGTGCGGCGGTACTCACCAACCTGGTGAAGCACACCGATGCGATAGAATTACAGGACAACCTGCTGAAATGGGCATCGATGAACGAAGAGGAACTATTCCCCATACTCGACGCCATGATAGCCGAAGTAAAAAGGCAGGAAAAACTCAAATCACGCAGTGAGAAGAAAAAGGAGGCCGGCAAGCCCGCCGACCCCAATCAGGCACTCAACATCATGGCCAATGTAGGAAACTCCATCTCCAGCGGAGAGATGCAGTGGTACTTCTACAACCGGCAACTGGTAACACAGGGACACAGCAGCTTCGTCGAAAAGTGGGGACAGCGTCCACTCAGAGACTATTGGCGAATGAGCAAGAACACCATAAAGTCGGCCCAACAGGACAGCATAGCCACCGACAGCCTCAGCACACTCACCGGCGACAGCATCGCAACAGTCAAGAGCGACAGCACAGCCGCAGTACAGGACAACACACAAGCGACACAAAGTGCAGAGCAGGCAAAAGCCGACTCGCTCGCAAACGACCCCACCGCACGCGAATACTATATGCGCCAGATACCCCGCACAGACGAACAGGTAGCCGCATCCAAAAAAATACTCGCCGAATCGCTCTATCAGGCAGGCATCATATACAAGGAGCAGCTCAACGATAAAGAGCATACAATTGCCACCTTTGAGCGCATCATAAAGGAGTTCCCCAAGCACGAAAAGGCCGATGAAATATATTATTATCTCTATCTCTCATGCTCACGTTGGGATGAACAGGAGAAAGCCGAAGAGTATCGCAAGAAGCTCATAACCGACTATGCCGGCAGCAAATATACACAGATGATAACCGCGTCCGACTTCTTCGACAACCCAATGGTAAAGCGCCACAAAGAGGATTCGCTCTATGCAAAGGCATACACACACTTTGAAAAGGAGGAGTACAAAGAGGTAATCGCCGGCAACGAACAGGCCGCACAGATGTACCCGCAAGGGGCACACCGCGCCCGATTCATGTTCCTGAAGGCAGTATCACAACTATACACCGACGACAACAAGGGCGGACTCGAAACCCTAAAAGCTCTCATAGCGCTGAAGTCGAAAGAAGAGGTTAACACCCTTGCACAGGAGTATGCCAAAGGATTGCAGGAGGGACGCCTGCTGCACAGCAGCATAACAACCTCTATATGGGAGCGTCGCACCGATGGCACCATACGCAGTGGCGACGAGCAGGTACCCGAATTCAGCAAAGAGCGTGCAACACCCTACTGCATGGTAATTGCCTACCCCACCGACTCGCTCGATGAGAAGCGTCTGCTCTTCGAAATGGCACGCTACAACTTTACAAAATACATGGTGCGCAATTTCGAAATGGAGTTTGTGAAATATGCCACAATATCCACACTGCAAATAAAAGAATTCCTCAATTTCGACGAGGCATTCGAATACCGTCGCCGTCTCTTCAAGAACAAAGAGACCGCACAGTTGTTGGAAGGAATGAACATACTGCTCATCTCAAAGGCCAATCTCGACATACTTGTAAAGCACTACAGCTTCGGCGAATATGCAAAGTTCTACGAACAGAACTTCTCGAATATCCCCGAAATTGAGATACAAGGCTATACGCTCGACGAACCTGACTTCTCGGAAGAGGAGAAAAAAGAGGAGGGCAAGGCAGATAACAAAAAGAAATAAAGGGAGGTTATATAAATTAGGTCGAGACGATTTTGAGTTTTATTTTTAGTAGATTTTTAATATTTGTAAGGGCGCGATGCGGGCATCGCAACTGAGCAAATATCAAAAAGATGCAAAAATAAAGCCAAAAGTTCGCTTAAGCGAGTGAATAAAAGTTTGCTTTTATTTCCAACGAGCGCAAAAGAACTTCGGAGAAATCCAAAGCGACCGAAACAGAACCCCGCCCTACAAAGAACATTAAATTACTAATTTATAGAACCTCCCTGAAATATGGCATACAGATTACTTTGGGCAGACGATGAAATTGAACTTCTGCACGGACATATAATCTTTCTGAAATCCAAAGGTTACGAAGTTACGACCGTAACCAACGGCCACGATGCCATAGAGCTGTGCCGAACCGAGGACTTCGACCTTATGCTGCTCGACGAGAATATGCCCGGAATAAGCGGGCTTGAAACACTTGTGGGGGTAAAGGAGATACGCCCATCTATGCCCGTAGTGATGGTAACCAAGAGCGAGGAGGAGGACATTATGGAACAGGCAATAGGCTCAAAGATAGCCGACTACCTGATAAAGCCCGTAAACCCCAACCAGATACTGCTTGCACTAAAGAAGAACATCCATAAACAGGAGATTGTAACCGAAAAGGCCAACAGCGCCTACCAGCAGAACTGGAGCAAGTTAGGCATGCAGATTTCAGACTCGTTGACAATAGAGGACTGGATGGATGTCTACAAGAAGATTGTCTTTTGGGAATTTGAACTTGAGAATGCCGACAGCAGCATGCACGAACTTCTGAAGATGCAGAAGAGCGAAGCAAGCAAAATGTTCGCAAAATTCATAAAGAGAAATTACCTCGATTGGATGGGCGGACGCAAGGAGCGTCCCATGATGAGCAACGACATATTCAAGGAACGTGTCTTCCCGCTGCTCGACAAGGGCGAAAAGATATTTCTGATAGTGATAGACAACTTCCGATACGACCAATGGCGCGTGCTTATGAACGAGATTGGCAACCTCTTCACCATAGAGGAGGAGCTATACACCAGCATACTGCCGACCTCCACCCAATATGCCCGCAACGCCATCTTCTCAGGTCTTATGCCCTCGAAGATAAAGGAGATGTACCCTGCACTATGGGTAGACGAAGAGGAGGACGAGGGAAAAAATCTTAATGAATCGTCGCTCATAGAGACACAGATAGCCCGTTTCCGTCGCAAGGACAGTTTTTCGTACAACAAGGTGCTAACCTCACAGGCTGCCGAAAAATATCTCGACACGATAAAAAGCCTATCGGGAAACGCGCTCAACGTGCTTGTGATAAACTTCATAGACATGCTCTCACACGCACGCACCGAATCGGTGATGGTTCGAGAACTTGCATCAAGCGAGGCCGCCTACCGTTCTATCACCCTGTCGTGGTTGCGCCACTCATCTATAATAAAGCTCTTCCGCTACCTTGCCGACAGCGGTTACACCACAATAATAACCACAGACCACGGAAGCGTGCAAGTAGACAATGCCATAAGGGTAGTGGGCGACAAGAATACGAATACCAACCTACGCTACAAACTGGGTAAGGCGCTTAACTACAACCCTAAAGAGGTATATGAAATAAAGGAGCCGGCAAAGGCCTTTCTGCCCTCGCCCAACCTGAGCACAAGCTACATATTTGCCACCGGCAACGACTTTTTTGCCTACCCCAACAACTATAACCACTATGTAGGCTACTACAAGGACACATTCCAGCATGGCGGAATATCAATGGAGGAGATGCTCGTGCCATTGGCCACTCTCCGTCCGAAAGGAAGATAAAAAACATAACCATGAACAGACACACAATAAGAATAAACACATTGCAGGACTACCCTGCCGCCGCAAAAGAATTTGCAGCCATGATGGAAGATGGAGGCATATTCGCCTTCTACGGAAAGATGGGTGTGGGAAAGACCACATTCATAAAAAGCCTGTGCGAGGAACTTGGAGTAACCGATACGGTAAACTCACCCACCTTTGCCATAGTAAACGAATATGCCGACGGCAAGGGACGCCCCATCTACCATTTTGACATGTACCGCATAAAATCGGTTGCCGAACTGTACAACCTCGGATACGAGGATTACTTCTACAGCGGCGCAACCTGCCTCATCGAATGGCCCGAACTTGCCGAGGAGCTGCTGCCCGAAGAGACCATAAAGGTTACAATCACCGAAGAGGCCGGCGGCGAGAGAATAATCACTATTGAATAACATAAATCCCCTAAATATGTACACGATACAAGCAAACGCCTCAGGCACACGCACAATAGAGGTTACAGAGAGCAATTTGCAGACAATAAAGAAATATTCACTCTTCATGCAGATAGCCGACAGCACCGGCAACATAAGCGTGGAGACACTCGACAAACTGCGCTTCACTGTGCGCTCACTAATAGCATCATGCGAGGAGGATTCAAAGGCATTGCTCGAACTATGCCTTGTACTCTACGACGACAATATGAAACCCCTCGGATTGGGCAACCTTATCGAGTGCTACAACAAATGGGAGGAAGAGCAGGCTGCGCCGGCAACAGAGAACACTGAGAACGAATAAGCCACACAGACATATAAAATGGAAAACCACAAACTGACCGACTGGTTGCCAACCACCCGCAAAGAGGCAAAAGCCAGAGGATGGGAGGAACTTGACGCAGTAATATTCAGCGGCGACGCATACGTTGACCACCCGTCGTTCGGCGCGGCGGTGATAGGACGCATACTCGAAGCAGAGGGGTTGCGAGTAGCCATTGTGCCGCAGCCCAACTGGCAGGACGACCTGCGCGACTTCAAGAAGATGGGGCGTCCGCGACTCTTTTTCGGAATATCGGCAGGGTGCATGGACTCCATGATAAACAAATACACAGCCGCCAAACGCTTCCGCTCGGAGGATGCCTATTCGCCCGACGGCAAGCACAGCATGCGCCCCGAATATGCCACTACCGTCTACAGCAACATATTAAAGGAGCTGTTCCCCGACAGTTTTGTTGTAATCGGCGGCATTGAAGCATCAATGCGCCGCTTCACACACTACGACTATTGGCAGGATACACTGAAAAAGAGCATTCTCGTAGAGAGCAAGGCCGACCTTCTTGTCTATGGCATGGGCGAGCAGCCTATTATAGAGATTGCCCGCAGACTGAACAGCCACCTGCAGGAGAGCGGTAGCGAATATGTTACCGCACAATGCGCCGCCACGCTCACACGCGACATTCCGCAGACAGGCTACCTTGCACGCAAAGAGGAGATTGAACCCGCAGAGAATGACGGCATACTATACAGCCACGAGGAGTGCTTGCAGAGCAAGGAAAAGGAGGCGCAGAACTTCCGCACTGTTGAGCGCGAGTCGAACAAGATGACGGCAAAAAGGCTCATACAGCCCGTAGGGCGCATGCTCACAGTGGTCAATCCGCCCTACCCGCCTATGACAAGCGAACAGCTGGACCATAGTTTCGACCTGCCCTACACACGCCTACCCCACCCAAAATACAACGGCAAGCGCATACCCGCATACGACATGATAAAATTCTCGGTAAACATACACCGCGGATGCTTCGGCGGATGCGCCTTTTGCACCATTTCGGCCCATCAGGGAAAATTCATCGTCAGCCGCAGCGAGGAGAGCATCATCCGCGAAGTTGAGAAAATAACAAAAATGCCCGACTTCAAAGGCTACCTTTCGGACCTCGGAGGCCCCTCGGCCAATATGTACAAGATGTGCGGCAAGGACTCTTCACGATGCGCAAAATGTGCCCGCCCATCGTGCATACAGCCATCAATCTGCCCCAACCTCAACAGCGACCATACACCGTTGCTCAATCTTTATAAACGGGTAGACTCGATGCGGGGCATCAAAAAGAGTTTCATTGGCAGCGGTGTGCGATACGACCTTCTGCTTCACAGAAGCGGCGATGAGAGACAGGACCGGAACACCGCTCTCTACACCGAGGAACTTATAAGGAACCATGTGAGCGGCCGTCTGAAAGTTGCTCCTGAGCATACGGATGATGCCGTGCTCAAACTGATGCGAAAGCCCTCATTCTCGCAGTTCCGCAAATTCAGAGAGATATTCAACCGCATCAACCGCGAGCACAACCTCAACCAGCAGCTTATACCTTATTTTATAAGCAGCCATCCGGGCAGTACATTGGAGAGCATGGCAGCCCTCGCGGCAGAGACAAAAGAGCTGAACTTCCATCTTGAACAGGTGCAGGACTTCACACCAACCCCTATGACCATGTCCACCGAAATGTATTACACCGGCATTAACCCCGAAACGGGTGAAAAGATTTTCTGCGCACGCAACATGCGCGAAAAGGAGGAACAGCGTCTTTTCTTCTTTTGGTACAAGGGCGAGGAGCAAAAAAGAATAAAAATGATACTGAAAAAGATGGGCCGTCCGGATCTGTTGAAAAAATTGGGAATAAGATAACATAATAAATTCTGCCCCTCATTTCCGACGGAAATGAGGGGCAGAATTTATTTATACAACCGACTGCCACTACTTTGCGTAACGTGCAATCTTCTTTATTGTTTTGGGAATATCAGTATTGTCGATTACTCCGTGGAAATTCTCAGAGCCTGCGCCTATCGCAAAGAGAGGCACGAAACTTGCCGAGTGATTGGGACCTGCCCATGAAAGAAGAGCCTTCTGGTTTACCATCTGTTTTGCACGATGTGCCATCGAAGAGAGTTTGCTCTCGCGCTTTGCTATATCTGTAGTTGCGTATGCCTGCTCGAAGTATACTCTCAATTCGTGAGTCTCCTCTTTTGTCATTTCAATTTCGCCCCAAAGACCGAAGTTCTCTTTGAGAAGCTCCTGCACGCGCTCCCAACGGAGTTCCATACGTGCGCGGCTTGCACGACGAAGGATAGAAGCCATTCTGTCGGCACTAACCTTCTGTCCCTTCAACGCCTTGAGATTAAGGGCGTATGCACCGCTGTAACCAAGTACAAGACCACCAGTCTCGTGGTCGGCTGTTACAACGATAAGTGTTTCGTTGGGATACTTCTTGTAGAACTCGTATGCAACCTTGATTGCGTTGTCAAAGTCGATA
Source organism: Bacteroidales bacterium (assembly GCA_015060835.1). Lineage (GTDB taxonomy): Bacteria > Bacteroidota > Bacteroidia > Bacteroidales > Bacteroidaceae > HGM04593. Next base: position 19,190 of record SUXT01000014.1, on the reverse strand, counting down.
ACCTCGTTCAAAGCTGTCGCGCCGTCGTCGGAGTGTGAAGCGTAGTCGATTTTACCGCCCTCTACCATAAAGAAGAAGCCTTTTTTACTTTTCTTTGAGAGGAATTCAATACCTGCCTCAGTAATCTGCGCGAGGGTAAGGTCGCCCTCTTCGCGGTCGATGGCATAGGGAAGGTCTGTTGCAACCTCCTTCTGATAGAGCATGAGCTTCTTGGCATTCTTGCCGTTTGCCTTGTAGTCATCAAATCCGCGGGCGATAGTGTATCCCTGGGCCTTTGCCTTTTCGTAAATTTCGTCGCGCTGCTCAGACTTGTTTACTATAAGGTCGCCACCTGCGTAGAAATCGTAATCGGCAGTGAGCATATCCTGACCAATCTCATAGTAGCGTGAACGGCCGGGCTGATGAGCGTAGAATGCGCCGGGGGTTGCATGGTTGATACCTACTGTACTTGAAACACCCACTGCATAACCGGCCTGCTTGGCTGCGTGCGCCACGCTATAAACCACAGTTGTGTCCATTTCTACACCGAGGTAACCGTTCTTTGTCTTCGAGCCGGTTGCAAGAGCTGTTCCCGAAGCGGCAGAGTCGGTTACGCCGTTGCTCTTTGAGAAGGTGCTTACAAAAGCACTTTTGGGGAATTGGGTAAAGCAGAGCTTATTAGGGCGTCCGATTACACCTTCGAGTTCACCAAGATAATATTCTGTGCCGAGCACGTGCGAGGGACCCATACCATCGCCAATGAAGTAAAATACATACTTCGGGGTTTTTGCAAAGCTTGCCAATACTACAAGAAGCAGCAAGGCTGTACCTAATAATTTTTTCATTTTATTGTTTTTTAATGGTTATTTTGTCATTCTTTGGGGTGTCCGCTCTTACCCATAAAGAGTATGCCGCCTGTCGCAGTTTCGCATATTGCATAAAAGAAGGGGCGGTCGAGCTTCATGTTCTTTATTACGGGAGGACCGGCTGCGGTTGCTTCGAGCATAACAGAGGTTACAGCGGCTGCTTCCGCACCCTCTTCGTTTACCTTTATAAAGCTCTTCTGCAACACATTGCCTATGCGTAGACCTTCGTCGGAGATTCCCGAGAAGTCTGCTTCCGAGGTAAATGCCTTTTCCACGCCCAATGCCTGCAAAGCATCCTTGAGACTTGTACCGTAGTCGGCACTGAAACGGGGCAGTGAGAGGTTGACATCGCATCTCGTAAAGCTGTCGCACCATGTATAGAAAGAGGTTGAAAGTTCAGCCGCAACATCGTCCATTGCCACTCCCTCGCGAGGAAGTATGAAGTACATGCTGAACTCGCCTTTGTCGAAAGGCTTTTCTGCCATCTGCACCTTGTCGTTCTCGAAGTATCGGGCACGCGAAGTGTCGTGCATCATCTGCACTTTTATCTTTTCGCCATTCTCTTTTGTAAAGGTCTGCTCCGTTGTGCGCTTCTTGGAGAAGACATCCTTCCAGCGCGAATTGAAGTAGAGGGCATTGATGAGGTACATCTGCGCCATAGGGTTTATCTCTTTCACTATCTCATCTATCCTGCCTGCGGTATTTTCGCTGCACCAGCTGTTTATCGCCTTCACTGCGTCTGCATTGAATGTGCAGTTCTTCACTGCTGCATTGTAGAAATTCTCATTCTCCTTCACAAACTGCTTCTCCAGTTTGAACTGCTTGTTTACCCACATTGAGTTTGCTATGGCAACAGTTGTCTTTTTGTCGTTGAGTGATGCAAGACGGGCTATATATTTTTGCTGATAGAGATTGACGGTTTCCCTCTCCGGGGTGTCAAATCCCAATGCTTTGTACAGCTGTGTTGCCGTTGCCGAACGTGCGCCGCCGGCTGCCATAGAGAGCGCCCAAGAGGCACTTGCAGGTGAAACACAGAGGTTGTCGCTATTCCTCTCCATCCTGTATACTTCGTGGAAGAGTTTTAAGGATGCCTCGTTTACACGACGTGCAATGGCATACTCCTTCTCGTCGGGCTGTGAGACATCAACCGCTGTCTGCCTGCTTTGTGTAGATGTTCCACAAGCGCACATAGTTGCTACCATCATTATTATATATAGGGATTTTCGCATTTTATATTCTTATATTATCAGAAGAGGAATCTTGTTATGTCGTTGTATGCTGCCAAAAGGAAGAGTCCCAAAAGTATGCACATTCCTGTCATCTGTGCATATTCGAGGAATTTGTCGCTGGGTTTGCGGCCGGTTACCACCTCTGCAAGCAGGAATAGTACGTGTCCGCCATCGAGCGCGGGGATGGGCAGAATATTCATGAATGCAAGGACTATCGAGAGGAAGGCTGTCATGAGCCAGAATTTGTGCCAGTCCCACACCGAGGGGAACATACTGCCTATGGTACCGAACATTCCCACTGACTTTGCGCCCTCGCTTGAGAAGACATACTTAAAGTCGCTTACATAGCCCTTAAGCACATTGCATCCGTAGCGCACGCCTGCGGGGAAGGACTCGAAGAATCCATATTCCAATACCACCGGAGTGTAGTTGAGCGAACGGGGCATTACGCCAAGTTTGTATGTTGAATCGACGGCGGCGGTGAATGCAATCTCATTGCCCTCTCTTATGGCTTTTATCTCCACTGTGCGGCTGCCGCTCTCCTTGAGATTTTCCATTGCAGACATAAGTTTATACCACGAATTTACGTCGCGGCCGGCAATTGCGGTGATGCTGTCGCCCTGCATGATTCCTGCGAGTGCAGCGGGGCTGCCGGGCAATATACTATCGATGACTGCGGGGATTCTGTACTGCATGAAAGGGGTATCCTTGCCTATGTCGAGCAATCCGAATTCTTCGGGGATTGTTACGGTAGTCTCTGCACCGTTGCGGAGAACTGTAACAACCTTTTCATCAACAATCTTGCGGATGAGGTCAACATCGAATTTACAGAGATTGTCGTCGCCCGCCTTAAGCAGAATATCGCCGTCTACAAATCCGAGAGCCTTGCCATTTTCGTTAAACTCCATTCCGTAGGTTGCCTTCTGCACATCGTAGTAGCTCTCGCCCCATGTAAATAACACCATAGAGTAGATGAACAGTGCAAGGATGAAGTTGAAGAGCACACCGCCTATCATTATCAGCAGTCGCTGGTAGGCGGGTTTTGCGCGAAATTCGTACGGTTGGGGAGGGAGTTTCATCTGCTCTGTGTCCATCGACTCGTCTATCATGCCCGATATTTTGCAGTAGCCTCCGAGGGGTATCCAGCCGATGCCATATTCAGTATCGCTGTTCTTGGGTTTCCATTTGAAGAGCGAGAATTTCCAATCGAAGAAGAGGTAGAATTTTTCTACTCTCACTTTGAAAAGACGCGAGAATATGAAGTGTCCGTATTCGTGTATAAGCACCAAAAGACTAAGCGCCATTATAAGTTGCACGGCGCGTATGAAGAATATTTCCATCTGTTCGTTTAATATATATTATTTAGTTTGTTTAGATTTTATATCCAGCCCTCTACCATGCGGCGTGTAGCCTTGTCGGTATCTATCAGATTGTCAAGGGTGGGACGCAGCTGATAGTCGGTGCTCTGCATTGCACGCTCTATCAGTCGGCTCATCTCTGTGAATTTTATCTTCTCCTTAAGGAAAGCCGCAACGCACACCTCATTGGCAGCATTGAGCACGCAGGGCATATTGCCGCCCATTTTGAGTGCCTGATATGCCATTTGCAGGTTGGGGAAACGCTCCGTATCGGGCTCTTCGAATGTGAGCTGCGATACTTTTGTAAAGTCGAGTCTCTCGAATGTCGAGGGGAGGCGTGTGGGATAGGAGAGAGCATACATTATGGGCAGACGCATATCCGGGGTGCCAAGTTGCGCCTTTACTGCTCCGTCGGCAAACTGCACCATAGAGTGGATAACAGATTGGGGATGCACTATCACATCTATGTTCTTTGCGTCGAGTCCGAAGAGCCATTTTGCCTCTATCACTTCAAAGCCTTTGTTCATCATGGATGCGGAGTCGATAGTGATTTTCGCGCCCATGCTCCAGTTGGGGTGTTTGAGGGCCTGCTCCCTTGTTACTGTTTCGAGCTGTTCCTTGCTGAATGTACGGAAGGGGCCTCCCGATGCTGTGAGGATGAGTTTTTCCACCTTGTTTCCGGTCTCTCCTGCAAGGCACTGGAAGATAGCCGAGTGCTCGGAATCTACGGGCAATATGGGTGTTTCGTGCTTCATGGCAAGCTCATTTATAAGTTCGCCGGCAACCACCATTGTCTCTTTGTTGGCGAGGGCTATTGCCTTGCCTGCCTTTATAGCCTCGATTGTGGGACGAAGGCCCGAGAAGCCAACAAGGGCTGTAACAACAATGTCGATTGGTTCGGACTGCACTATCTGGCAGATTGATTCGTAGCCGCCATAGACTTTTATAGGAAGGTCGCTGAGTGCCTCCTTGAGATATTCGTATTTCGACTCATTGGCTATAACTACTGCTTCGGGAAGGAACTTACGTGCCTGTTCTATCAGTTCGTCCACCCTGTCGTTGGCGGTGAGGGCGTAGACCTCAAAACATTCGGGGTGTTCCTCTACCACTTGCAGTGTCTGCGTACCTATAGAGCCTGTCGAGCCGAGGATGGCTATTGTTCTTTTTTGTGGTTCTTTCATAATATGTTGTGTGTATTAGAAGGCGATGTATATCTCAGGGTTGAGTGCTTCGCCTCTGTGCCATAGCTCAAAGTGGAGATAAGGCTTCTTTATGTTAGTTTCGGTTGTTTCCTTTTCTTTGTCAGCCTCGGTATCTTTGCCGAGAGTCGCTATCACTTCGCCGCCTATAACCTTGTCGCCTGCTTTTTTGAGTACGGCATGACAGTTACGGTAGACCGATGTAAGATTCTGCTTGTGCTGTACGACAAGCATATATCCGTCGTTTGCTGTGTAGTCGCTCATTATCACTGTTCCGTCAAGTATGGCAAGCACTCCTTCGCCTGGGTTTTGCGCAATGTCAACTCCGTAGTGCCGCAGATTGGCGTCGAACTTGCGGGTGATTATACCTCCGGTGGGACGGAAAAGGTGTAGTTCTTGCAGGGCGCCGACAGCTGATGCCTGCGAAGTGAGGTTGTACTTTTCATCCTTTTCGAACTGCGCAGCAAATTTACTTTCGAGTTCTGTCGTTGCTATCGGGTATCCCTCTTTGGTATTGAGGGTGTCGGGAGGCAGTATACTGTCGGGCTCCACGCCTGACATAATGGCCTTTATGTTGCGTATGTATCTGTCCTGCTTGGCAAGTTCGTTGTTGAGGGAGTCGACACGCAACAACTCGCGTACTTGCTTTTCGCGGGCTTTTTCGTTCACATAGCCGGGAAGATATTCGCCCACCGGAGTAAAGACGATGATAAGATAGATGATACCGACTGCACCCAAAAAGGAGAGTATTAGCGACATTATTACGGCAAGGGGCGATATGTAGAAGCCGAGGGCTTTGCCAAGCTCGCTCTCGTTGCGTATCGTGAGCCTGTACTTCTTCATCAGGCCCTTTTTTGTCTTTTTCTTTTCGTCCATTATTTTGGCGTATTACTGTTCTATGAGTCCTTCTGGGAGGTTGAATGTTATTGTTCTCTCATCGTGATCGATGTTCTTTATAAGCTCTTCGGCAGTGGGAAGAAGTATCTCTTCGCCGTCGTAATCTACTACGAAGAGGGTGTTTATGGTGCTTTCGTCCACATCGATTATTTCGCCGAGGGTACCTATGGATTCATCTTCGGCTGTGAAGCCTATGAAATATTTCCATGTGTAGTTCTCCTCCTCGTCTATCCATTCGCGGGGGATGTATGTGGGACAGTTGGTGAGGAAGCGTACGCTCTCTGCGCTGTCGAGGTGCTCGAACTTCACAATTATCGTGTCATCGTTCTTTCCGCGGCAGTTTTCCAAAAAGAAAGGCACCAATATGCCGTCTATTTCAACAGCTACAAAGTCGCAATCCTCGCCGAGGATTATCCCGTCGCCATTGATGCCTATTTCGCCTTTTGTACCGTGGGGCTTGGTGAGTTTGCCGAAGTACACAAAATCCTCTTTCTTTAGCATTTTATTTCTTGTTTATTAAGACCTTGTTATTTTTGCGCCGATGCTGTTCAGACGCTGTTCGAGATTCTGATAACCCCTGTCTATCTGCTCGATATTGTCGATGCGGCTCACTCCGTCGGCACTCATGGCTGCTATGAGCAGGGCGATTCCTGCACGAATATCGGGAGAACTCATTGTACGCGGTCTCAGTTTATGCTGTTTATTGTGGCCTACTACTACAGCTCTGTGGGGATCGCATAGGATTATCTGCGCGCCCATGTCTATGAGCTTATCGACGAAGAAGAGGCGGCTCTCGAACATCTTTTGGTGTATGAGTACACTGCCCTTTGCCTGTATGGCTGTTACCAGCAACACACTGATAAGGTCTGGGGTGAGACCCGGCCATGGTGCATCGCTTATTGTCATTATAGAGCCATCTATGAACGATTCTATCTCGTATTGTTCCTGTGAGGGGATGTATATATCCGAGCCTCTTTTCTCAAATTTTATACCGAGGCGGCGGAAGCTATCGGGGATTATACCGAGATTCTCGTATGATACATCCTTGATTGTCAGTTCGCTGCCGGTCATTGCCGCCATACCTATAAAGCTACCTACTTCTATCATATCGGGGAGTATGCGGTGGTTGCAACCGCCGAGCGAATCGACACCTTCGATTGTGAGCAGATTGCTTGCAATGCCGCTTATCTTTGCGCCCATCGCATTGAGCATTTTACACAGTTGTTGCAAATAGGGTTCGCAGGCAGCGTTGTATATTGTGGTTGTGCCTTTGGCGAGGACTGCAGCCATCACTATGTTGGCAGTTCCGGTTACCGAAGCCTCGTCGAGCAGCATCGTGGCGCCATTGAGTCTGTCGGCTGTAAGGGAGTATACCTGCCGTTTGTCGTCGAGCGTGAATGTGGCTCCCAGCTTTTGCAGACCTACAAAGTGCGTGTCGAGACGACGACGGCCTATCTTGTCGCCACCGGGCTTTGCCATCATGGTCTTGCCGAAACGGGCAAGCAACGGGCCCATAAGCATCACAGAGCCTCGCAACGCCGAGCAACTTTTCAGAAATTCGTCGCTTTCGAGGTACTCGAGGTTGATGTCGGCAGCCTGGAAGGTGAAGCGGCCTTCGCCTGTCTGACTGACGGAGACTCCCATCCTTATGAGCAGGGATATGAGGTTGTTGACATCCAGAATATCGGGGATATTCTCTACTGTTACCTTTTCAGGGGTGAGAAGCGTGGCGCAGATTATCTGCAGAGCTTCGTTCTTCGCGCCTTGCGGGATTATTTCTCCACTGAGACGTCTGTTTCCTTCGATTATAAAAGATGCCATAGCTTTGCGGTTTTGTGTAAAAGGTTGTTTCTAATACTTCTTCTTGAAGTTTTTCTTGCGTTTGAGATTGTTGCGCTGTGCGTTTGCATTGTACTGGGGGCGGTAGGTTTTTATCTCCTTCTCCTGAATATCTATTCTGCCGCCTGAATATTCGCGCAGGTCGTCGTATATCTGACTGTCGTCTACCGTATCCTTGTTCCACAGCAGATAGACTTTTTTCATCTGTATGGTTATCAGCCAAATGAGATAATCTTTCTCCTCACCATCCTCCATTTCGCAGGCATAAGCTATCATTCTTTCTACAAAACGGCCGTAGTGTCTGTTCTTTACTTCGCCCTTGACGTAAGGTATCTGTGTGGGCGGTTCTGTAAATTCCTCTTTGCGGATAACTTCGCAGGGGTAGTCTATGTCAAGACTGAAATCCGACATTATGGCAAGGTGATCCCACAGTTTTCTTCGTGTTTCGGGGGTATCCTTGGCAGTGGGGAACATTCCGCTCATTATGCTGATGATTGTCTCGGCGCACTCCTGACGTTTTTCTCTATCTTCGATGGTCAGCGCATGGTCGACCATCTTCTGTACGGCGCGACCATATTCAGGCAGAGGCAATCGTTTTTTCTTGGTATTGTATTCCATCATGGCTTGGGGCGTTTATTGCATTTTCAACAGGTCTTTCGACTTTGTTGCTACAAAATTTTTCAAATAGAAGGGTTCGAAATAGGCTGCATCCTCGAATTTTTCGTCGAGCCATGCCCTCTCGGCGAGGGGCATCATCCACTTTGCAAGCGGGTTTTTGTATTTGTCGAGGAAGTGTGCATTCTTGTGGGTTATTATCGAACGGCATTTTTCGGCTCCGTTACCAAAGAAGTATACAGGGTGCTTGTCGAGCACATCGAGGAAACTCTCTTCTGTTACCACTTCGGCGCGTGTCTCAACGCAAACATTGAGGGCACGGTCGTAGATTGTCGCATACACCTCGTTACGCCTTGCATCTATCATGGGGCAGAGAAGTGCGTCATCAGGCAAATCATCGCGGAAAAGTACGGGCACTGCCATGATTTTGGTTGTAGGCAGGGCTATCAAAGGTATTTCGCGACCATAGCATACACCTTTAGCGGTGGAGCTTGCTATTCTAAGGCCCGTGTATGAACCGGGGCCGCAGCTCAATGCCACTGCGTCTATTTTCATAGCCCTGCTGTCGGCAGTGGATATTGCCTCTTCCACAAAGGGGGCAAGCACTTGTGCATGTGTAAGCTCCTTCTCGCTGATGCGATTGAAAAACACCTCGCCGCTCTCGCTAAGGGCTACCGAGCAGACCTCGGTGGATGCTTCTATATTCAGTATTACAGCCATCTGTTTTATTCTGTTTCTGGTATTTGGTTACGACACTCCTGTGCAGAGCACGCATATCATACGACAAAGATAGTGATTATAATGATTACTCAATAAATAAAAATAGCGAAAAATAGTTATAGAGACAGAAAAATAGTTGGTTTTTATCGTGAAAGAAAGGCTTGTTATTTGATTTTGCCACAGAGAAACCGTATATTTGTCGGATTAACATCGCTATTTTACAGAATCAATCTTAAAAAAGTTAAAAAAATGATATACTCCATGACCGGTTACGGCAAGGCTGTAACCCAATTCCAGAATAGAAAAATTTGTGCTGAAATCCGCTCGCTTAACGGCAAGTCGATGGATCTTTCAACAAGAATGGCCGCACAGTACCGAGAAAAAGAGATGGAGATACGCACCCTCATATCCGGTCGCCTCGAACGTGGCAAGGTAGACTTTTCGCTGTGGGTTGAACAGGGAGACTGCGCTGTTGCAATCCCCTCGATAAACATCAGCGCCATGCAGAACTACATCGAGCAGATGAAAGCTGCATCCGAACAGACAGGCATTGCAATGCCCGACAATCTGATGGAAATACTCATACGCATGCCCGAAGTCGTATCGAACAAAGAGGTCTACGAACTTACCGAGGAGGAGTGGATGGTCGCCCGCGCAACGATAGAGAAAGCCATCGACGAACTGATTGCATTCAGAAAGCAGGAGGGCGAAGCGCTTGCAAGAAAATTCAACGAAAAGATACAGAACATATCAGCCCTGCTCGCATCGGTCGAACCATACGAAAAGGAGCGCGTAGAGAAGATACGTAGCCGCATAACAGAGGCATTGGAGAACCGCCTGCAGACAGAATATGACAACAACCGTCTGGAACAGGAACTTATATACTACATCGAGAAACTCGACATCAACGAAGAGAAACAGCGCTTGACCAATCACCTCGATTACTTTATCTCCACCATGGAAGGCGAATACGGACAAGGCAAAAAGTTAGGATTCATAGCACAGGAGATGGGACGCGAGATAAACACTCTCGGCAGCAAAAGCAATCACGCCGAAATGCAGAACATCGTGGTCAAGATGAAAGACGAACTTGAGCAGATTAAAGAGCAAGTGCTCAATGTAATGTAAAATAAATTCACAAAAAGAGAAGCGGATGAAAAACGGCAAAGTCATTATATTCTCGGCACCGTCAGGTTCGGGAAAATCCACATTGGTACGCTACTTGATGTCAAAGGACGACTCTTTTGCATTCTCTATATCGGCAACAAGCCGCCAGCCCCGCGGAGAGGAACGCAACGGAGTGGAATACTTTTTCTTCACCCCCGAAGAGTTCCGCGCAAAGATAGATAACAACGAATTTGTGGAGTACGAAGAGGTCTACACCGACCGTTTCTACGGAACACTGAAGTCGCAGGTAGAGAAGCAGTTGGAGACAAACAACATAATCTTCGACGTAGATGTTAAAGGGGGTTGCAACCTCAAGGAATTCTATGGCGACCGCGCACTGTTCATCTTCGTACAGGCACCCTCGATAGAGGAACTTCGCAACCGTCTCACAGGACGAGGAGACACCACTCCCGAAGAGATGGAGAAGCGCCTTGCCAAAGCCGAATACGAAATGAGTTTCGCCCCCCGTGCCGATGTTGTAATAATAAACGACCGACTCGAAAAGGCACAAGAGGAGCTCATGCTGATTGTAAATAAATTTATAAATGAGCAATAAGATACGCACAGCCCTTTTCGGGGGCAGTTTCGACCCCATACACAATGGGCACATTGCTCTCGCCCGCGCAGTACGTGAGCACGACCTCGCCGACGAAGTGTGGTTCCTTATAACCCCGCAGAACCCGCATAAACAGGGATGCAGACTGACCGGCGAGAACGAACGCCTGCAAATGGTGCAATGTGCGCTTGATGGCGAAGAGAGGATGACGGCCAGCGACTTCGAATTCTCGCTTCCCCGACCGTCGTACACCATAAACACCCTGAATGCCCTCGAAAGAGCCTACCCCGACCGCGAATTTCTGCTGCTCATGGGTGCCGACAACTGGAGAAAAATAGACAAATGGTACAAGGGTGATGAAATAATGTCGCGTTTCGGAATAATAGTCTACCCGCGCGACAACGATGAGACACTCCCCGCACTACCCTACAATGTAAAATGGTTGCAATCGCCACTCTACAATATAAGCTCAACTGAAATACGCGAAGCAATTGCACTGGGCAACGACATACAGGAGTGGTTGCATCCGTCCGTACTCGCCTACATAAAAGAAAAAGAACTATACAAAACCTAAGAAGCTGTTTGAATTTTATTTCGGAATTATTTGAGAGCTATTATTGAGTAGATTTTCTTTCGCATTTTGCAGGGAATAGCGGGCTATTTCCAAAAAATAAGAAAGAAAATATGCCGATAATAGACTCAAAGAAGCCGAAAGCAGCTTCGCAATGTAAGTAATATTTTTTAATAAAATTCAAACAGCTTCTAAGAATGAAAAGAACAATAATAGCACTGCTCACACTGTTGCCCACACTGTTGCCGGCACAAGAGAGCATTAGACTGTACGACGAAATGTGCGACAATCTGCAGGCCGTCTTCTGCGACCATCTCGAAGAGGCCGAAGTAAAATACATTGCCGGCTCCGCCGGACAATACACCGGACACCTCATAGACAACACCATATACGGATGGGGACACTACCTTGCCGACAACGGTTCGCAATGCTTCGGACAATACAGCCGCGGCAAATTCATGTTCGGCATAATAATGGAGAGCAGAACCGCCAAAGTGGGCAGCGAGACATCATACGTGGAGTATGACCTCACCACAGGCAAGGCCATACGCGTACACACAATCGAAGGTGATGCCGAATACACCGCAGAGCAGCTGCAACCCTACACATTCCAGAAGATAACATACAAGAACGGCGATGCCTACTACGGCGAGGTACGCAACGGACGCCGCCACGGCTACGGAATATACTATTGGACAAACGGCGACTTCTGGTACGGCAAATACCGCGAGGGCTACCGCCAAGGCTACGGAGCACTCTTCAAAGTCGACCGCAAGATATTCTACGGCAAATGGTTCGGCGACAAGAAGACCGAATAATCGGTCGGCACACGCCAACTCCAATAACTTAGAAGCTGTTTAAATTCAAAACAGCTTCTAACATATAAATATCACAACAAATATTCTGAAAATCCATTAAAAAGCCATAACTTTGGGAAAATTTAACAGACACCCTATGAAAAGGCTTTTTAATGGATTTTTATTATTTGCACTGTTCGCACTGAACCTGTCTTGCGACACAACGCAAAAGACAGAAGAGGTGAACCTCGCAACATTCATCGAAGAGGGCACCATCGACGGCGACCACACGCTTGCCTTCCGCAACGCATTGGAATACTGCAAGAAAACAGGAGCAAGCAAACTGATAATCCCCGCCGGAGACTACTCACTCTTCCCCGACTACGCATTCGAGAAATATCAATATGTAAGCAACAACACCGCCGCGCTCAAACGCATACTGCTTGATGTTGCGGGAATGAAGGACTTTGAGATATCGGGCGAAGGCGCCAATCTGCTTTTCCACGGATATATGGTTCCCTTCAATGTAGACAGTTGCGAGAATGTAACAATCACCGGCTTCAACATCGACTATGCACGCGCCTTCCACTCCGAGGGTCTCATCACCGACTGCGGCAAAGGGTGGGCAGACCTCTCGTTCGACAAGGAATACATACACAAGATAATAAACAACTGTCTCCACTTCTTCGATGAACGCGGAGAGGTCTACCCCGTATCACACCTGCTCGAATGGAACATGGAACGCCGCGAGCCCGAACACGACGGCGCAGACTATTGGCTTTCGCAAAACACCATCCCCGCCGAGGAACAGCCCGACGGCGACATACGCATCTTCCACGACCGTCTGAATGTAAACAAAGGCAACATACTGATGCTCGGTCCCGGCGGACACCGTCACCGCTACTCGCCTTGCGTCGTAATCAACCACAGCAAAGGGGTTCTTGTGCGCAACATGAACATCTACCACTGCGGAGGAATGGGTGTCGTTGCACAATTCAGTTCCGACATCGAGGTAAACAGAGTAAACATAAAGCCACGCGAAGGCGGACGCATGGTCAGCATCACTGCCGATGCCACACACTTCTCGCATTGCAGCGGACAGATACGCCTGATAGATTGCGAGATATTCAATCAGATAGATGACGCTACAAACATACACGGGATGTACGGCATGGTCATGCAGAAACGCGGCGACGACAAAATTCTTGTAAAATTCCCCCACGACCAGCAGTACGGTCTTGATATACTGCAACCGGGCAAGCAGTGCGAGATACTGCACCAATACAGCCTTATCACCCACTCTCACCTTACAGTGAAAGAGTGCCGCCGCTTGAACAAAGAGTGGTACGAAGTAACATTCACCGAGCCGTTGTCCGACTCGGTGCGCACCACAGACCTAATAACCACCCTCGACTACCCCGAAGTGCTCATCAAAGGATGTCGCATGGGCAATAACCGTGCACGCGGTCTTCTTTTGGGTTCACGCGCAAAGACAATTGTCGAGGATTGCTACTTCCACATACCCGGCGCAGCAATACTTTTCGAAGGCGACGGATACTATTGGTTCGAACAGGCAGGAGTACGTGATGTAATAATACGAAACAACACTTTCGACAATTGCAACTACGGTTATTTCCAATGGGGAAAAGCCTGCATAGCCACGGGCAACGGCCCCCGCGAGAACAAGCTCGAAAGCCGTTACAACCGCAACATAGTAATAGAGAACAACCTGTTCAGATCCTTCGATCCACGTATTCTTAATTTCGTAAGCACAGACAGTTGTCTGTTCGTAAACAACAAGATTGAACGCACCAACGACTACGAATACACCCGCGAAGAACAGCGTCCTTTTGTTTTTGACGGTTGCAGCAATATGGATATACGCACAGAAAAACAATAATACTATACCATGAAAAAAAGAACACTATCATTGCTACTGCTGCTGACAAGTCTTTTCGCACTGTCGGCACAGAGCGCAAACAACGACTACAAAGTCACCAGCCCCGACGGCAAACTGACAATGACCATCAGCGTAGGCGACAATGTAACCTACACAGTAACAGACGGAGAACAGACACTTATTGCCCCCTCGGCAATAGCACTTGTGCTCGAAGATGGCACCACACTCGGCGAAAAGCCCCGTGTGTCAAGTTCGCGCAAAGGCAGCAAGAGTGAGACAATCACATCCCCCTTCTACCGCCAAAGCAAATTCGAGAGTAGCTACAACAGCATCACCCTGAAGATGAGAGGAAATTGGGGAATCGAAGCACGCGCCTTCAACGACGGAGTAGCCTACCGTCTCTTCACCACTCTGAAGAAAAACATCAACATCAAAAACGAGGTTGTGGAATTCAATTTCGACAAAGACTACAACCTCACAATCCCCTTCAACGATCTCTTCAGCGACAAGTACATAGGCAGTTTCGAGAAGCAGTACGACTATGAGCCCGTCTCCAATTTCAAGACACATGGCGGCAGACTCAGTTACACACCCATCATGGTACATTATGACAATGGTGCGAAAGTGGTACTCCTCGAATCGGACGTAGAGAACTATCCCGGAATGTTCATCAACTGCAATAACGACAAGCTGGGCCTTGTAGGAGAATTCCCTCCCTACCCTCTTAAACATAAAGATACCTCAAACGGTGTACTCCGCGTATCGGAGCGTGCACCCTACGTGGCATCAGTCAAGGGCAATCGCACCTATCCGTGGCGCATCATTGCCTATGGCGCCGACGAAAAACAGATACCCGTAAACAACATGGTATATGCCCTTGCATCGCCCTGCCGCATCGAGGACACATCATGGATAAAGCCCGGCCACTCGACATGGGACTGGTGGAACCACTGCTCAATCTACAACGTAGACTTCAAGGTAGGTTTCAATAACGACACATACAAATACTACATTGATTTTGCTGCAAAATACAACTTCGACTATGTACTCATCGACGACGGATGGTACTCCTACCACAACCGTAATGTGATGGATGCAAACCCCGCACTCGACATCCCCATGCTGTGCGAGTATGCCAAAAGCAAGAACATCAAGCTGTTGCTGTGGATGGTGGGCGACGCATTCGACAAACAGGCCGAAGAGGTGTGCGCACACTACTCTAAAGTGGGTGTTGCAGGCTTCAAACTCGACTTCTTCGAGCGTCAGGACCAGAACCTCATAGAGCGCACATACAGCATGGCCGCAACAGCCGCAAAGTACAACATGCTGCTCAACCTGCACGGAGTATATGTCCCCAAAGGCCTCAACCGCACCTATCCCAACGTAATCAACTTCGAGGCAGTCTTCGGTCTTGAGCAGTTGAAGTGGAGCGACAGAAAAGTGGCAGACATGGCACACAACGACCTGATGATACCCTTCATGCGCCAGACAGCAGGCCCCCACGATTACACCCCCGGTGCCATGCTCAACCGCACACGCGAAATGTTCCGCTCAATCGACCACCGTCCCATGAGCCAGGGAACACGCGCCCACCAGGTAGCCACATATATAATGTTCGACATGCCCGTGGCAATGCTCTGCGACTCCCCCACCAACTACACACGCGAGAGCGAGACTACATACTTCATAAACAGCATCCCCACGATATTCGACAGCACATTCGTGCACATGAGCGAATTTGGCAAATACCTTGTTACAGGCCGCAGAAAGGGCGACAAATACTATCTTGGCGGCTTCAACGACTGGACACCCCGCAACATTTCTGTAGACCTCACATTCCTGCCCGAAGGCACATACACAGCTAAAATATATAAGGATGGAATGAATGTCGACCGAGTAGCAGAGGACTACAAACTGATGGAACAGACCGTTACATCGGCCGACAAGCTCAATATTCCAATGGGCTCAGGCGGCGGCTTTGCAATAATATTCACAAAAAAATAATCATAAACTATGGTACGTAAACTATTTTCATTGGCGCTGGCTTGCATGATGGCAGCAGTTGCAAGCGCCGAAATCAAACTGCCTGCAATTTTAGGCAACGACATGGTGCTTCAGCGCAACAGCGAAGTCAACCTTTGGGGTACAGCAACCCCCGACAAGAATGTTACCGTACGCACATCGTGGAACGGTAAGAAGTACAAGACAAAGAGCGACGCCGATGGCAAATGGGCACTGAAAGTGGCTACAGGCGAGGCCGGCGGCCCCTATGAGATTGAATTCTCCGACGGCGACAAGATGTCGCTCACAGGCATACTTTTAGGTGAAGTGTGGGTGTGCGGCGGACAGTCCAACATGGAGATGCCCATCAAAGGCTTCGTGGCACAGCCCGTACAGGGTGCAGCCGAAGCTATCCGCGAGAGCTACGCCCACCCCGACATACGCATATTCAACGTAGAGCGCAACCGCATTGACACTCCGCAGGAGGACTGCAACGGCGAATGGCAGAAGCCCACTCCACAGAATGTAGCCAACTGCAGCGCAACAGCATACTTCTTCGGCCGTATGCTCACCGACCTTTTGGGTATGCCCGTAGGTATAGTAACCTCATATTGGGGCGGCACAAAGGCAGAGGTGTGGATGACACGCGAGGCCATCAACGCCACCGAGGGCATCGACCGCGAATTTGCGCTTAAACCCGACGGCAACGGCTGGGGCCCGCAGGAGATGTACAACGGAATGATACACCCCATCACCCGCTTCACAGCCAAAGGATTCATCTGGTATCAGGGCTGTTCGAACCGCGACAGAGCCTTCGACTATGGCAAACTGCTCGTTTCGCTCATTAAGGACTGGCGCAAGGCATGGGGCAACGACGAAATGCCCTTCCTCATTGCACAGCTTGTTCAGTATCGCTACGACGGCGAGCAGTATCTCTCATTGCCGGTCGTTATCGAGGGACAATACTATGCAGCACAGACATTGAAGAACGTATATGTGGCACCTACCACCGACCTTTCATTCGGCTCCATCATACACCCGCCCTTCAAGCGCGAAGTAGGCGAGCGTCTCGCCGGAATTGCTCTTGACAAGAGCTACGGCATGCCCGGCTTCGCTTCGGAGTCGCCCCGTTTCAAGAGCATGGATATTCAGGGCAATAAGGTGGTGCTCCACTTTACAGGAATGGCCGACAGCGATAAATTCGATGCTGTTGGTGACAACTTCTCGTGGGTAGACAAGAATATGAAAATAATCCGCCTCAAGGGATTTGAAATTGCAGGTGCTGACGGAAAATTCTACCCGGCAAATGCGCGCAACTCATGGCCTGTGTCGGACCGCATCACCGTCGAGAGCGACTCAGTGAAAAACCCCGTTGCCGTACGCTATGCCTTCCGCAACTGCATCGATGCCAACGTAATAACAGGCATGGGCACTCCGCTTGCACCCTTCCGCACCGATAATTGGGAGATTCCCCACAACCAACTTTTCAAAAGATAATGTTTAACCACACAAATAGAAAAAAACATGATACGTAAAATTTTTTCATTTATGGCAGTAATGCTTCTCGCGTTTACAGCAGCATACGCGGGCGGCGGTAAAAAGGATTTTGCCATCATCTACATCGGCAACAGTATCACATACGGTGCAATACACGAGCAGCGCGATGTAACAGCTCCTCCCGTATACACCTCGCAGATTCTTGCGAAGAAGTACAAGGCCAATGTCATCTGGCGCAACTGCGGCTGGAGCGGTGCAACCACATACGACTTCCTCCCCTCGCACAAACGCTACTTCCCCCGCGTAGAGAAAGCTATCAAGGAGATTCAGGCAGAGACCAATGCCCCCATCGTATTCTCAATAATGCTCGGCACAAACGACAGCGCAAGCAAGGGCCCTACAGGATGCCCCGTATCAAATGAGAACTACAAGAACAACCTCATCACCATCATGGAGGCACTCAAGAAACTCGCTCCCGGTGCAAAATTCGTATTCCAGCGCCCCATCTGGTACAGCCCCAACACCTACAATGGCGCAGAGTATCTCTTGAAAGGTCTGAACCGCCTCAACGGATACACCCCTGTGCTCGAAGAGCTGGCAGCAGAGCGTGCCGATGCCATGATGGGCGACAAGGATGCATACGCATACTTCGAGAAGAACTATGAGAAGTACTGCTACCACGAACCCGGCTACGCAGGTACATTCTTCCTCCACCCCAACCCCAAAGGGGCAAAGAAACTCGCCAAGTATTGGGCCGAGGGTATTATCGACGCACTTGACTAAAGCCTGAATATTCAACTTATAAAAAGGGGCTCCGCTGATAAATTATGCGGAGCCCCTTTTTATTTTATCATTCTGAATTATTGCTGTCCGGTAAATTTTTATCCTGCTTTATTAGTATCCGGTAAATTATTATTGTGCTTGGATAAGCTAATCTTTGTACACATCTTTTAGCTTTATATCTTTCGCTAATCTTTTTATAAACAAACTAAAAACATTGTCCCTCTTGAAGAGGGACGAGAACTTTTTTTACAAAAAAAGTTCGGAGGGAGTTCTAAAATCTATCGTAGAGCAAAAAACATGCGATGTGAAGAGAACTCCTCCGTCTTCAACCGCTATCGCGTTTGAATCCAGAGGGTGACCCAAAAGTATTAAAGGGTCACCCTCTTGTGTATATAAGCCTTATATTAACGCGAGTTCGATATAATTCATCGCCCCGTCCATCCGCATTTGCAATGCGTTCAAATCTATCAACCGAACAATTGATGCTAAAAAATAGAGTCTTAGCGTCAGATTTCTAAAATCATAACAGGTTTAATTTTGCGCATCACAGATGCTTATACTCAAGCATTCGAGTTGCAAACGCTAAGGGACGAAAAAATCCGACGCTGTCGGACTTTTTCATAACACCGGCTACAGATAAATTTTTATTCTGTTAGTGTTTTGAACTCCTCCGTCTTCAAAAACACTGTTTTTGAATAACCTCGCAAGCTCGGCACTCCTTTGATATTATCGAAACTATGCTGCGCTCGCTGTAAATGTAAGTAAACTTCCATTCACTCGCTTGCTATAGTTTTGGAAAGCTAAAGCTTCCGTCGTCGCAAAGCTCGTGCCAGCGAGTACAATGCGAGCTTGTTTGCAATTGTAAACGAGCGCAGCCGAGCTTCGCATAAAGCAAACATTGCTTATTACGCAATGTCCTCTTCAAGAGGAGGAATGTAAATCGTTGAATATCGCCAATATACAACATTCTCCCTCTTCAAATGAAGAGACCCCCAAAGTTTGGACAAAAAACTTTGATTCAATATGGGTTTCAAACATGACTACAATGCATTGCTTCATTATATGCATTTATTAGAATCCGGTAAAAGCATCAGCTTTATTAGTAAACATTATGGTATATGCAAAAAACGTTTGGGTAAACTATGGTATACCTATCAGATAGAAGGAACCTCTTCATTGCTACCAACTAAACATAAGAGGTTGACAACGAAAGAAA
>SUXT01000120.1 GCA_015060835.1 Bacteroidales bacterium | reverse complement strand
GCCGAGCTTGCGAGGTCATTCAAAAACTTGTTTTTGAGGCCGGAGGAGTTTGAAAATTTACTTGCGTGTTCATTCGAACTCCCTCCCCCTTCGGGTACTCCCTCTTAGCCAAGAGGGAGAGTTGTTTTCTCTTTGTTATTCAATATGTTACTAAAACTCCTCCTCTTGGATAAGAGGAGGTGGCCGTTAGGCCGGAGGAGTTTGAATATTTTGCTTGCGTGTTCATTCAAACTCCCTCCCCCTTCGGGTACTCCCTCTTAGCCAAGAGGGAGAGTTTTTATTTTCGTTTCATTTCTCTTTTAATGTCTGTCCTCGGGCTTCGTGGGGTCATTGACAATGTTCAGCGGGACAAGTTCAATATAATCAAAATTAAAGAATTCAGTATTTGCGACTTCTGAAATATTTCTGAAGCGAATCCAATGTTCTCCATCGCTCAAATGCCGTTTGACGATTATACGGCGAAGTGTATGATTGAAGTTTCTCATTGGCATTCCCGCGCCATTATAATAACTATCCGGTGCCTTCATCCATCCGCGATTACGCATCTGCTTATCATTTTCAATGCCATTGTCATTTGTTGCTTCGTCGGGTATCCACCCGATACGCGGGTCACCAGCACTCATTCTGAAATCAATAGGCAGTCCGCAGATTTTGCCGTCAATGTATATTTGCACAATTGGTTCATATTTCCAATAACCCCCTCGAAACGAACACGAGAAACGTATTTCATATGTCCTGGAGGGAACCGGCGGCAGACGGAAAGAAAGGTCGAAAGTTCCGACAGGGGTTATATTATCTATATTTAAACATCCATAATACCCGGTGAATGCATATATTTGAAATTTATTGGTGTTGCTTTTAATATTCCGGCAATAGCCATCTGGAATAATAGTCTGTAAATTTGCTCCCTCATTTTGCAAATAATAATATCTCACATTGTTGCTCGACAGTTCGGGCAACATTGAGAAAAAGTCGAAGCGCATACGCTCGTTCAGTATGTTGCCCACCATTTCATTCTCATTGTAGATGAGAATTTTGTCGATAGGCTGAACAACGCCGTTAAGCGCGTTTTGTACAAAATCACTATGCCTCGGGGCGGCTTGTGTAAACTCGGTTGTCTCTATCAGCCGTACGTTTAGATGATGGCGCAATTCGGGGTTGTAGGGTATTTCGCGTTTGGAATAGTTTATGTATATGTTGGCTGCATCCTGCGTGCCGTAGGGCTTCACCACTTTCATCAACGTGCCTTGCATTGTCTCAAAATAATCGACACGCGGATATTTCTTGCCTAAGGTTATGTCATATTTCTCTCCTTGCGGCAATATCTTATTCGATGGATATTCGCCCTCTATTATATGATAAGCGACGAACTTGTTCAGTGCATTGCGAGAACTCTCGAAGTTGTCTCTATCCTCTGTGCCGTACCATTTTTCGGCAAAAGCTATAAGGTCGTCGATATTCTCTATCCCTTGTTTGTGAAACACATCGTCAGTTTCGACAAACGCTGTATAACGATAAATTTTTTTTTGAGGAATAGAAACATAATCCTCTGGGCTATCTAGTGGATTACCACTTATAGAATATTTTTCGGGAGCTACATATGAATTATCACTGTACTTTAATAGCGAATCACCCAAACCGGTCAGTTGCAATGCAGCTCTGAACAAACTAAAATAATTGTACCGCCCAATATGCTCCGGCAAGCTGAACGAGGCGGGGTTTATAGCCTTGTCGAGAGTGTGTATTATTCCATTCTCCACATATTCGTCGCGTGTCATTATGCGCGAATAGTTGTTTATCATTATGTAGTAATTCTCGCCCTCCACCACATAGTTTATTCCAAGATAGTGGTTGTCGAAGTTCCACTGCGCCACCGAGCCTTCGCCCAGGTTCGAGGTACTGAAACAGCCCTCGACAATATGCGTGTTTGCAAGCACCACCGCCATGGAGTCGGTAAGGTCTTCCACAAGCGGAGAGGTTATTCCCGTCCACACGGGGTTGTCGCTATCCTTTGTTGCCCAGTAGATGCTGTCCTGCTCTTGCACGTACTTTTCCACAGCGTCGTTGTCGGGCAGGAAGAGGGTGTATTGCCCGTAGGTGTTAAGCAGGCTTAAAAGGCCGGCACGCTCCAGCAGGGTAATCATGTGGGAATACTTCTCGCTGCGATTGAGCAAATAGTCCATTATCGTTTCGCCGGTGAAGGTATAACGGTTGCTCTTGTCTATCTCGTCGGTGCAGGCGAGGATTGACAAGGCCAATGCGAGTGTGTATAGTATTCGTTTCATGTTAAACAATCTCGTTTTGTGTCGCCCTTTACAGGGCTTTGTTGGTTTTTGATTTTCATACATAGTCCTTACGTTCATTCATAGCCCTTACGGACTACGCTTTATAATGTCGCCCCTTCGGGGCTTTTAGTGTCTGTCCTCGGGCTTGTTGGGGTCGCTTACAATATGCAAGGGGACAAGTTCAATATAATCGAACATAAAACTATTAAAATTTGTATTTTCAGATACGTTTTTGAAACGTATCCAATGTTCGCCTTCACTTAAATATTTTCTATCCACTATGCGACGAAGAGAACCCCGGATGCTTCTTTCCGTATATTCACCAGTCATAAGGTTAAAACTATCGGGTCCTTTCATCCATCCGCGGTTACGCATCTGTTTATCTTTTTCAACACCATTGTCGTTAGTCTCTTCATCCGCGAACCAACCAATGCGCTGGTCAAGGCACCCTATGCGAAAATCTATTGGCAATCCACTTACCTTATTATCAATATATATTTGCACCACAGCCTCTCTGTCATCATAGAAGTCATGCATGTTGCAAGAAAAGCGTATTTCGTATGTTCGCGAAGGAACAGGTGGCAACCGAAACGAAAAATCAAAAAGCCCCAATGGTCTTAAATCATCAAGAAAATATAAACCACCATTATTTCGTTTATATATCTTGAATTGATTGCTGTTGCTCTTTATATTGCGACAATAGTCGGTGGGGATGATTGTAAAATCATTATCACTATATTTGTATCTTATATTATTGCTTGACAGTTCGGGCATCATCGATAAAAAGTCGAAGCGCATGCGCTCGTTCAGTATGTTGCCCACCATTTCATCCTCGTTGTAGATGAGAATCTTGTCGATAGGTTGCACAACGCCGTTAAGCGCATTTTGTACAAAATCACTATGCCTCAGGTCGGCTTGTGTAAACTCGGTTGTCTCTATCAACCGTACGTTTAGATGATGGCGCAATTCGGGGTTGTAGGGTATTTTGCGTTTGGAATAGTTTATGTATATGTTGGCTGCATCCTGCGTGCCATATGGCTTTACCACTTTCATCAATGTACCTTGCATGGTTTCGAAATAGTCGAAACGAGGATATTTTTTGCCTAAATGAATTTCGTACTGACCACCCTGCGGAACTATTTTGTTCGATGGATATTCGCCCTCTATTATATGGTAGGCAACGAACTTGTTCAGAGCATTGCGAGGACTCTCGAAATTGCCTCTATCCTCGGTTCCGTACCACTTTTCGGCAAAGGCTACAAGGTCGTCGATATTTTCGATTCCTTGTTTACGAAACACCTCGTCAGTTTCGACAAAAGCAGTGTAACGATAAAATTTCTTTTCAGGAACGGAAACCAGATTATCTGGAACCAAATCTCCTCCTACTATACATAATGAATATTTCTCTGGTGCTACATATAAATTATCACTATATTTCAGTAGCGAATCACCCAAACCGGTCAGTTGCAATGCAGCACTGAAAAGGCTAAAATAGTTGTACCGCCCAATATGCTCCGGCAAGCTGAACGAGGCGGGGTTTATAGCCTTGTCGAGAGTGTGTATTATTCCATTCTCCACATATTCGTCGCGTGTCATTATGCGCGAATAGTTGTTTATCATTATGTAGTAGTTCTCGCCCTCCACAACATAGTTTATTCCAAGATAGTGGTTGTCGAAGTTCCACTGCGCCACCGAGCCTTCGCCCAAATTAGATGTACTGAAAGAGCCCTCGACAATATGCGTGTTTGCAAGCACCACCGCCATGGAGTCGGTAAGGTCTTCCACAAGCGGAGAGGTTACTCCCGTCCACACAGGGTTGTCGCTATCCTTTGTTGCGTGGTAGATGCTATCTTGCTCTTGCACGTATTTTTCAACTGCGTCGTTGTCGGGCAAGAACAGTGTGTATTGTCCGTAGGTAGATAACAACGACAATCGCCCGGCACGCTTTAGAATATCAATAAAATGTGAATACTTGTCGCTACGGTTGAGCATATAGTCCGCCACCGCCTCACCGGTAAAGGTGTAACGGTTGCTCTTGTCAATCTCGTCCGTGCAGGCGAGGATTGACAAGGCTATTGCTAATATGTAGAGTATTCGTTTCATTTTTTGTTATTTCTTCTTTACTCCTCCTCTTGGATAAGAGGAGGTGGCTGTCAAGTCGGAGGAGTTTGAAAATTTACTTGCGTGTTCATTCAAACTCCCTCCCCCTTCGGGTACTCCCTCTTAGCCAAGAGGGAGAGTTGTTTTCTCTTTGTTTTTCAATATATTACTAAAACTCCTCCTCTTGGATAAGAGGAGGTGGCCGTCAGGCCGGAGGAGTTTGAAAATTTGCTTGCGTGTTCATTCAAATTCTTCTGTTTATTTGCACTTTTTCAAATATAGTTATTTTTACGATGAGCGAAGCTACCCCCCCCATTTTAACAATCCTTAACAATCACTTAGTGCCTGTCCTCTGGCTTCAACGGGTCGCTTACTATATGTAGCGGCACAAGTTCTATGTAGTCGTATCCGCTGCTATTCGTGTATTGTAACCATTTATCGCTGATTTTTCGTATTCTCAGCCAATGCTCCCCTTCGGAAAGGTAACACGAAGTGATTATCCTACGTACATAGGAACTGCTATTACGCGCCGGGATTATGCCGTTTATAGTGTACACCAAATAGCTGTCGGGAGCCTTCATCCATCCGCGGTTGCGCATATGACGGTCATTCTCCACGCCATTGTCAATTGTTGCAGTGTCGGCCTCCCATCCCACCTTGGGGTCTTCCGCCGACAGGCGCATATCTATGGGCAAGCCACATATCTTATCGTCGAGGTACACCTGTATAATGTCGGCTTCCCAGTAATCTAGGAGATAAGCGTCCATACGAATTTCGTATGTGCGGGCAGGAACCGGTGGTAGCTTTACCGAAAAATCGAACATACCATTCAATGCTATTTCGTCGTTGAAATATCTGAACGGTGTGCGAAAGTATTGGAAATCGTCAACAAAGGCATTGTTCTTCAGGTTTTTGCAATAGTCAAAGGGTATAAACTGCATTGTAATGTCGGCGAAGCGTATGTTGTTGCACGATAGCTCGGGAAGCAACGACACGATGTCTATACGCATACGCTCGTTCAGTATGTTACCTGCCATCTCCTCCTCGTTATATACCAATATCTTGTCTATAGGGTGAATGATGCCGTTCGACGCATATTGCTGGAAATTGGCATACCTTTCGTTGGATTGGGTAAATTCTGTGGTTTCCAAGATGCGTACATTCAGGTGCTTGCGCATTTCTAAATTATAGGGAACATCGCGCTTCGAATAGTTCAGGAATATGCTGCCGCCATCGACCGTGCTCAGCGGCTTGGTTATTTTCATCATCTTGCCGTTCGCCATTTCAAAATAGTCGTACAGGTCGAAACGTGGATAGTAACAATTATCGTTGACGTACTTTGTTATCACCAGCTTGTCATAGGGTAGTTCGCGGTCGAGGAAATGGTATGCAACGAATCTGTAAAGCGCATTGCGCGGGCTTTGCAGGCTATCGCTATCCTCTGCGCCGTACCATTTTTCGGCAAATGCCTTCAGGTCGGCAAGGCTGTAAATGCCATTTTTATGGAATACCTCGTCGGGCTCTATGAATCCTGTGTATTTATAGAACCTGAATGGCGGATAAGTCTCAGAGGTAGAATAATTTCTCGGTGAATACTCAAAATCCATAGTACGGAACAGCGAATCGGCAAAACCAGTTGCATTCAGAGCTTCGGTAAAGATAGAGAAGAACGGTTGCTTCGCTATCATAACGGGCACTTTCTCTACGCTCGAATCTATCACACGGTCAACAGTGTGTATTACTCCGTTTTCCACCTCGTTGTCGCTGCCAACCACAATGGCATTGTTGTTTATCACAATGTGATAACCCTCGTCGCTTCCGCGATAGTTAACGCCAAGGTAACGGTCGTTCATATTCCATTTGGTGAGTGCCCCTTCGCCGAATTGCGTTGTCATATATCTGCCCTCGACAAGATGGTTGCGGACTATGACATTTGCCATCGAGTCGCTAAGTTCTTCAACGAGTGGTGAGGTTATTCCAATGTATATAGGATTTTCACTCTCCTTTGTTGCCCAATATATGCTATCTTGTTCTTGGATGTATTTTTCAACTGCATCGTTGTCGGGAAGAAAGAGGGTGTATTGTCCCCATGTTTGCAATAGCGAGAACAGTTCTGCCCTTTTCAGTAGGTTGATAAAATGCGAATATTTCTCGCTACGGTTCAGCAGATAGTCTGCCACCGTCTCGCCTGTGAAGGTGTAGCGATTGCTCTTGTCAATCTCGTCAGTGCAGGCGAGGATTGACAGGGCTATTGCGAGTATGTAGAGTATTCGTTTCATCATTTGTTTCATTTTTTCCATGCTTCGCAAGGGGTAGTTTTTTAGTGTTGTTTTTATACTCCTCCTCTTGGATAAGAGGAGGTGGCCGTCAGGCCGGAGGAGTTTGAAAATTTTGCTTGTGTATTCTGTCAAACTCCCTCCCCCCTTCGGGTACTCCCTCTTATCCAAGAGGGAGAGTTGTTTTCTCTTTGTTTTTCAATATGTTACTAAAGCTCCTCCTCTTGGATAAGAGGACATTGCGTAATAAGCAATGTTTGCTTTATGCGAAGCTCGGCTGCGCTCGTTTACAATTGCAAGCAAGCTCGCATTGTACTCGCTGGCACGAGCTTTGCGACGACGAAAGCTTTAGCTTTCCAAAACTATAGCAAGCGAGTGAATGGAAGTTTACTTACATTTACAACGAGCGCAGCATAGTTTCGATATTATCAAAGGAGTGCCGAGCTTGCGAGGTCA
>SUXT01000119.1 GCA_015060835.1 Bacteroidales bacterium | reverse complement strand
GTGATGCGCTCAAAATAAAACCTATTATGAATCTATACACATCGGTCTTCGCTTATGTATGTTCAATAGGATTATATAATGGCATTGTAAATGCTGATACTCAAAACCTCCGCATTTGCAATGCGGACGGACAAGGAAGCCTGAGGACAGGCATTAAGTGATTGTTAAAGATTGTTAAAAATGGGGGGGTAGCTTCGCTCATCGTAAAAATAACTATATTTGAAAAAGTGCAAATAAACAGAAGAATTTGAATGAAGATGCAAGCAAAATATTCAAACTCCTCCGGCCTGACGGCCACCTCCTCTTATCCAAGAGGAGGAGTAAAGAAGAAATAACAAAAAATGAAACGAATACTCTACATACTCGCAACATCCCTGTCAATCCTCGCCTGCACCGACGAGATAGACAAGAGCAACCGTTTCACCTTCACCGGTGAGACGATGGCGGACTTCTTGCTCAACCGCAGCGAGAAGTATTCACATTTTATCACACTATTGAAGCGTGCCGACCTTTTAAGCCTGCTGAATACCTATGGACAATACACTCTCTTCCTGCCCGACAACGAAGCGGTAGAAAAATTCGTTTCTGAGCAAGACAGTATCTATTGGGCAACAAAAGATACAGATATCCCTGTGTGGACAGGAATAACCTCGCCCCTTGTTGAGGAACTTAGCGACTCGATGGCAAACGTAATAGCACGCACCCATGTTATAGAGAGTTCCACAATGATTGCCGAAATGGGCGAAGGCGCGCTTCCCGACCGCAATTTCAACTACCGTTTCTTGGGTGTGAACTATGTGGTCAGAGGCGAGCAATATTATATAATGCTCAACAACAGCGCAGCCATCATCGGCGGCGACAATCAGGTAGAAAACGGAGTAGTCCATCTTGTTGATAAGGTCGTAGCTCCATCGTTGAAGAATCTGCCCGAACTTATATCTGCATATCCTTACTTCGGCATATTTACTGCCGCGCTGCACCGCACAGGCTTTGCCGATTCGCTGAAACTGGAGAATGATGACACATATATCCCCGAGCAACACACTATTCCCGGCAACGAAGAATATATGCTTGGCGATACATATGCCCCTGCAACAAAGTTCTATAAATACACAGGCTTTGTTGAACCCGATGCTGTGTTTCACAGTCATGGCATAGAGAATGTCGACGACCTTGCAGCCTTTGCCGAAAAGTGGTACGGCACCGAGGATAGGGATAATCCCCGAAGCCCTCGCAATGCACTCAACAGGTTCGTATCGTACCACTTTGTGCCACGCGAAATGCCGCACAACAAGATAGTGCCATACGGCATATACAACGAACAGTTCAACTTGGACGATGCAATGCCCGTCAACTACGACCGCTACGACTACTTCGAGACTATGCAGGGTACCATGATGAAGGTGATGAAGCCCCTGAGCCGTCCCGAAGGCAGGGATACATACATCAACTTCAACAAACGCTTGTCGCCGTTCAACACAGACATGCACAGGCATCTTAGCGTGCGCGTCATTCCCTTGACCGAGTTTATACAGATGCGCGATGAGTATGCCCGCTTCGACCAGATGGCAACCAACGGCATTGTGCATCCTATAGACAGGATACTTGTCTACAACGAAGACGAAATGGCGGGAAACATCCTCAACGAGCGTATAAGGATAGATGCAGCAAGCCTCCTGCCCGAACTTCAGTGCAACGCTGTGAGGTACACTCTTTACAAAATATTCAACATCCCTGATGTCTACAGCGATAAGCTGAAAATAACGAGCGGAGTCGTCTCATATATTTCGCAAGGACATGGTGTGCTGAGCTACAACTCGGACCGCATCGTTCTCGAAGAAAACTTTGACATTGAATTTACATTGCCGCCCCTGCCTGCTCGCGTTTACGAAGTGCGGCACGGAATGTCCTCCAGCGAACGCAAGGGAACGGAAAGCGTAAGGCTCATGCAAGTGTATATCGACGGTAAACCCGAAGGATCGCCTTACGATATATACTACAACATTCTTGGCTATGTACATGATGATGCAACCAATGACAATGGCATAGAGAATGACAAGCAGATGCGCAACCTCGGATGGATGAAAGGTCCAGTCTCCGTGACTTTTAAAAATCTGACAGCGCGGAACTCTGATCACACGAGAAAGATTATCACAAGGAAATATTTCGGTCCTGGTCGACACAAGATAAGATTCCGCTATCTTGGTGAGAGCACCGGCGGCCTTAATAGCGATTATGTACATTTTGATTATATTGAACTTGTACCGTTGCACATAGTAAATGACCCGTTGAAGCCCGAGGACAGATACTAAAAAACATAAATGATTATGCGATATTATACCTAAAAGAATAGTTTTAACTCTTTAAACCATTGAATTTTAATCAATAAAACTCTCCCTCTTGGATAAGAGGGAGTACCCGAAGGGGGAGGGAGTTCGAATGAACACGCAAGTAAATTTTCAAACTCCTCCGGCTTGACAGCCACCTCCTCTTATCCAAGAGGAGGAGCTTTGGTAACATGTTGAATAACAAAGAGAAAACAACTCTCCCTCTTGGCTAAGAGGGAGTACCCGAAGGGGGAGGGAGTTTGAATGAACACGCAAGCAAAATATTCAAACTCCTCCGGCCTGACGGCCACCTCCTCTTATCCAAGAGGAGGAGTTTTAGTAATATATTGAATAACAAAGAGAAAATAACTCTCCCTCTTGGCTAAGAGGGAGTACCCGAAGGGGGAGGGAGTTCGAATGAACACGCAAGCAAATTTTCAAACTCCTCCGGCTTGACAGCCACCTCCTCTTATCCAAGAGTAGGAGTAAAGAAGAAATAACAAATGATGAAACGAATACTCTACATACTCGCAATAGCCTTGTCAATCCTCGCCTGCACCGACGACATTGACAAGAGCAACCGCTTCACTTTCACCGGTGAGACGATGGCGGACTTTTTGCTCAACCGCAGCGAGAAGTATTCGCATTTTATCAACCTGCTGAAAAGGGCTGAACTGTTCTCTCTGCTACAGACCTACGGACAATACACCCTCTTCCTGCCCGACAACGACGCAGTGGAAAAGTATCTGCACGAACAGGATAGCCTCTATTGGGCGACGAAAGACAGTGAAAATCCTATATACATTGGAATAACCTCGCCGCTTATAGAAGAGCTTAGCGACTCGATGGCAAATGTCATCGCCCGCAACCATCTTGTAGAGGGCAATCACCTTACTGCCTCATTCGACGATGGTGCACTTCCACACTGGAATTTCTATGACCGCTATTTGGGAATTTCGTACGAACCGACCGAAGAGAGCTTTTATATAAAGGTAAATAGCACAGCAGCCATCATAGACAGCGATAATGAAGTGGAGAACGGAGTAATTCACATTGTAAACAATGTTGTAGATGTAACAAGCAATCCTTTGCCTTCACATATAGCCAAATATAAATTCTTCAGTCTTTTCACGGATGCACTCAATGAAACGGCCTTTGCCGACTCATTGCTGATGTTCGTTGACTTAGAGTATAAGCCTATCAGCACAGAAGAAGTGACCCCGCAAAAGAAATACTACAGATATACAGGCTTCTTAGAGACCGATGATGTGTTCAACGCCAACGGCATATACACCTTAGACGACCTCAAGGCATTTGCCGAGAAGTGGTACGGCACAGAGGATAAAGAGAATCCCCGAAGCCCTAAGAATGCACTTTATAAATTTGTTGCCTATCATTTTGTGCCGCGCGAAATGCCATACAACATAATAATCCCTTTGAAAATGGGATCTTGGCCTTTGGAAGAATATATCACCCCCGGAAATGATTGCTACGACTATTTCGAGACAATGCTCGGTACATTGATGAAAGTAATAAAGCCGCTTAGCAGCAGCGATGGAAAGTATGTATATATAAACAGGCCAAAAGAGAATAAAGTATATAACAACGAGATGCGCCGCCACTTGAATGTCCGTCTTATAGAACCTACAGAATTTGCACAGGCAAAAGATGAATATTCACATTTCAACCCCATAGCAATGAATGGAATAATTCAACCTATAGACAAAGTGCTCGTTTACAACGAAGACGAAATGGTGGGCAATATCTTGAACGAGCGCCTACGCTTTGACATTTTAACACTGCTACCGGAACTTTCGTGCAACGACATACGATATTCGCGTGATTATAATATAAAGAAAGATAGAATTCCTTATACATATTGCAAGAACATCAGAAACAACTCCAATTCTTCGAACTATTTTAGTTGTGCAGGTGAACTGGAAGGTTACATGTCTGATTATTTACTTACAGATGAGAGTATGTTCGATATATCATTCCGACTGCCACCAATACCTCCAAGAACATACGAAATACGCATGAGCATATTTACGACACTCAACGATTATGGATCGTATATAATGCAGCCATACATAGATGGTAAAGTATGCTCTTTGCCGATAGAACTATCTGCAAATTTATTATCAACCGGATGGGTTGACGACCGTCGTACATTGGACAATGGTGTAGAGAACGACAAACATATGCGCGGTCGAGGATGGATGAAAGCCCCGGACAGTTACAGAGCGTGGAATTTTGATGAGGGGATATGGGAACCTGCGCGAAGATTTATATATCTACTCAGAAGAATATTGACTCGACAATATCTGACAAGTGGAGAGCATTGGATACGTTTCAAGTTGCTGAGCGATGAAATCATCAAAGGTTGTTTCGACTACATAGAGCTTGTTCCGCTACACATAGTGAGCGATCCCACGAAGCCTGAGGATAGACACTAAGTGATTGTTAAAGATTGTTAAAAATGGGGGGGTAGCTTCGCTCATCGTAAAAATAACTATATTTGAAAAAGTGCAAATAAACAGAAGAATTTGAATGAAGATGCAAGCAAATTTTCAAACTCCTCCGGCCTGACGGCCACCTCCTCTTATCCAAGAGGAGGAGTATAAAAACAACACTAAAAAACTACCCCTTGCGAAGCATGGGAAAAATGAAACAAAACATGAAACGAATACTATACACACTCGCATTGGCCCTGTTAATCCTCGCCTGCACGGACGAGATAGACAAGAGCAACCGCTTCACCTTCACCGGTGAGACGATGGCAGATTTCCTGCTCAACCGCAGCGAAGATTACTCCAATTTTATAAAAATTTTGGAGAAGGCAAATATGTTCGGACTCCTGTCGACATGGGGCCAATATACCCTGTTCCTCCCTACCAACGAGGCAGTGGAACGCTATCTTGCAGAGCAGGATTCGCTCTATTGGGCAACGCGCGACGACAATGTCCCCTACGAGACAGGAATAACCTCTCCGCTATTAGAGGACCTCAGCGACTCGATGGCAACCGTCATAGCAAGGACACACCTTGTAGAAGCACGCTACCCGATGGCAGAAATGAGTGAGGGCACACTGCATCGCCGCAATTTCAACCAGCGCTCGTTAGGCATCAGCTACAAGGTGGTCGACGAACGCTTCTACATAATGATAAACAACCGCTCGCCAATCATCGGCGGAGACAACGAAGTGGAGAACGGCATCGTACACATAATAGGCAAGGCAATAAACCACACATCGCGCGATGTACCTGGATTGATAGATGAGTGCAGATATTTTTCACTCTTTAGTGCCGCGCTGAAAGAGACCGGTTTTCAGGATTCACTGATGCTCGACCGTGATGTTAATTATGTGCCGATAGACTACAATGCAATGGGATTCGACCTTTCCCCAAGATTGGTTATGGCGACAAAATTTTTCAAATACACCGGCTTTGTAGAACCCGACGAAGTGTTCAATGCCAAAGGTATATACACGCTCGACGATCTGAAAGCATTTGCCGAAAAATGGTACGGCACAGAAGAAAAAGGCAATTACAAAAGTCCCAAGAATGCCCTTTATAAATTTGTCTCCTACCACTTTGTAGAGCGCGAACTTGCATACAACGACATAATATTCCACAATATAAAGTACACAACAAGGTATTCCGGAAATTTCGATAGTGAAAAATTGATGGTGCCCGGCTTCGACCGCTACGACTATTTCGAAACCATGCAAGGACCGCTGATGAAGGTAACAAAGCCGCTGAGTACCGAGCAGGGAATAGATATATTCATCAACTACAGCAAGCGCGATATACCATTCAATCCCAATATGCGTCACCATGTGAATGTGCGCATAATCCCCCCGACAGAGTTCAGTAATATGAAAAAGGAATATGCCGAATTCAACCCTATAGCCCTCAACGGCATACTGCACCCCATAGACAAAATACTTGTTTATAACGAGGACGAAATGGTTGGTAACATCCTGAACGAGCGAATGCGCTTCGATATGTCCACACTGATCCCCGAACTGCAGTGCAATAAAATGAGATACTATGCGCCTCAGAATCATACGCTCTATTTTGTGGGAGAGAATTTCTCGAAAAATGTAAAATACCACACTTCGCGTCCCATATTGTATCGTCCGGGGTTTGCTTTTTATCTTGGTGACTTTATGGGCACCGACTACGGTCTCGACTGCTCCTTCAGACTGCCCAATGTGCCTCCGCGCACATACGAAATAAGATTGGCATATGAAATGGGATTCATACAGACATATATCGATGGCAAGGTAACGGGTATTCCCATTGAGTTCAGCAAATTCGAGGCAGCAGAGATAGGATATGTACCGGACGATGAGACTGAGGACAATGGCGTGGAGAATGACAAGCAAATGCGCAACCGAGGATGGATGAAGGCGCCCGATTCTTACAATGAATTTAGATATAACGAATATGTTCCGGCTCGAAATGTTAAAGGAATGCTGCGCAGGATATTGACTACGAAGTATCTGGACAGTGGAGAACATTGGCTGAGGATAAAATGCCTGTCGGACTTGCCGTTTTGCCTTGACTACATAGAGCTTGTGCCACTGAATATTGTCAATGACCCTTTGAAGCCCGAGGACAGACACTGAAAGCCCGAATGAGGAGTGAGTTTGACTGAATACGCAAGCAAAATATTCAAACTCCTCCGACTTCAAAAACAAGTTTTTGAATGACCTCACAAGCTCGGCACTCCTTTGATAATATCGAAACTATGCTGCGCTCGTTGTAAATGTAAGTAAACTTCCATTCACTCGCTTGCTATAGTTTTGGAAAGCTAAAGCTTTGAATGTTTCTA
>SUXT01000013.1 GCA_015060835.1 Bacteroidales bacterium | reverse complement strand
CCTCGCAAGCTCGGCACTCCTTTGATAATATCGAAACTATGCTGCGCTCGTTGGAAATGTAAGTAAACTTCCATTCACTCGCTTGCTATAGTTTTGGAAAGCTAAAGCTTTCGTCGTCGCAAAGCTCATGCCAGCGAGTACAATGCGAGCTTGCTTGCAATTGTAAACGAGCGCAGCCGAGCTTCGCATAAAGCAAACATTGCTTATTACGCAATGTCCTCTTCAAGAGGAGGAATATAAATCACTGAAAATTATCAACATATAGCATTCTCCCTCTTGAAGAGGGAGTGCCCGCAGGGCGAGGGAGTTCCAATCATTGACTTAAATTTGTCTTAATAAAGAATTGGGACTTATAGTTACTTAAATATTGAATTTTAAAAAACTTAAATACGTTTACCGGACACTAATATAAAAAAAATCAAGCGAGTTTGTTTTTTTCTCTCGCCTTTCACTACTCTGTCGTGCCGACGAAGATAACAGGCGGCTCGGAATAAAAAATCAAGCGAGCTTGTTTTTTTCTTCTCTCGCCTTTCACTACTCTGTCGTACCGACGAAGATAGGATGCGGCTCGGAATAAAAAAATCAAGCGAGCTTGTTTTTTTCTTCTCTCGCCTTTCACTATCTTTGCAAAAGAATAAAGGGAAAATGAGTCAGGAATATCCATCGGCGCTGTTCGAAAGGGCAGTAAGCGAATTTTCGAAACTACCGGGCATAGGTCGCAAGACAGCGACCCGCCTTGTGCTGCATCTGCTGAGACAACCGGCAGGTGAAGTGGAAAATTTCGCCGAAGCAATGGTGCGCCTTAAAAAAGAGGTAAAATACTGCAAGCACTGCCACGGAATATCCGACACTGACATCTGCCCGATATGTGCCAACCCTGTGCGCGACCACTCGATAATATGCGTGGTGGAGAACATACAGGACATTATGGCAGTGGAGAATACGATGCAGTTCAAAGGAGTGTACCACGTTCTTGGCGGTGTTATTTCGCCTATGGATGGTATCTCCCCCGGCGACCTGCAAATAGAGAGCCTCATAAAACGCGTAACAGAGGGAGGAGTAAACGAAGTGATACTCGCCCTCAGCCCCACGATGGAGGGCGACACAACCAACTTCTACATCTTCCGCAAACTGTCGGGCATGGATGTGAAGCTGTCGGTCATTGCACGCGGCATATCCGTAGGCGACGAACTTGAATACACCGACGAGGTTACCCTCGGACGCTCCATACTCAACCGCACACCCTTTACAGGAAAAACATTCTAACACCACACTTACAACCATGAACAGTTTTCCACGACAAAAAAAGATATTCTATGCACTGCTGCTCATCGCGGCAGCCACAGCAGCACTTTTCGAAACAGGAGTGCTGCCAAAAGGAGGGCTGACAGCCGGATACACAATGGAAGTAGCAACAATCTTCCTCACCTTCGGGCTTATCTTTTTGGCAATAAAGGCATACTCCATAAGGATGAAGCAGGTAAAAGAGAGCGACGATGAGACATTGACAACCACCTGCCGCCGCATGATGGAGATACGTCTCGCACTGCTCTTCGTGGTTATTATAATGAATATAGGGCTCTTCTACGGCACAGGTGGCGAGAATATGCTGTACTGCGCACTTGCCGGACTGATGGCATACATATACAGTTACCCCGGAGACAAGAGCACTGAACAACTGAGAGAGCAATGAAACTATCCATAGTAATAGTAAACTACAATGTAAAATACTACCTTGAGCAGTGTCTGCGCTCGGTGGAAAGAGCTGCCGCGCACATCAAGCACGAAGTGCTGGTAGTAGACAATGCCTCCGAGGACGGGTCTATGGAATACCTGAAACCCCTCTTCCCACAAGTAATATGGATAGAGTGCAAGGAGAACGGTGGCTTCTCACACGGCAACAACATAGGCTTCTCACATGCCCGCGGCGAGTATATACTCATGCTCAACCCCGACACCATTGTAACCCGACAGGCACTCGAAGGTTGCGTTAGATTCATGGACGAACACCCCGAAGCAGGCGCAGCGGGAGTCAAAATGATTAACAAGGACGGTACATTTGCAATGGAGTCGCGCCGCGGCATAGTAAAGCCCTGGGTAGCCTTCTGCAAGGCGACAGGCCTGTGCCGCCGCTACCCAAAGAGCCGACTCTTCGGGCACTACTACATGAGCTACCTCGACATCGAAGAGATAAACCCAATAGAAATGGTATCAGGAGCATTCATGTTCCTTCGCCGCAAGACACTCGACCGCATTGGCACACTCGACGAGCAGTTCTTCATGTATTGGGAGGACAGCGATCTGTCGTACCGCATACTGAAGTCGGGAGAAAAGAACTACTATCTGCCCTACACCATCTTCCACTACAAAGGCGAAAGTTCGGTAAAGAGCAAGCTGCGCTACCGCTATTGGCTATACTCATCGTTGCAGATATTCTTCAAAAAACATTTCCCGCTCTACAACATACTCTTCTACATCCCCCTGCAACTGTCGGTGGCAGTGCTTAAG
Organism: Bacteroidales bacterium; assembly: GCA_015060835.1. Taxonomy (GTDB): domain Bacteria; phylum Bacteroidota; class Bacteroidia; order Bacteroidales; family Bacteroidaceae; genus HGM04593. The sequence continues at coordinate 40,477 of SUXT01000013.1, read as the reverse complement.
TTCCGCATACACCACGCCTACCCCATCGTCTACGGCAAGAACTGGGAAGAGTACAACGAACCACCCAAACGCTTCATTGTAATAGGCAGTCAACAGGCCTGCGACGAGATAAAAGAGATATGCAGCCGCAACAACCTCACAGCCGACAATCTCTACTTCCCCACCACCGAAGCAGAAACCCCCGACGGCCACCTGACAATAAAGAACATCGAAGGATACACCCACGTACTCTACGATGCTGAGAGCTACAGCTACGACACAATGCTGCGCTTATTGCAAAAGACACCCGGTAACACACTGCGACTGGCAACATACTCAACCGCAACCGGCAAACTCATTACAGAAGATACCATATATTCCCTCGACAACAAATGAACAGATGGCTCGAAAGTGAAAATATGCGCCTACGCGCCCCCGAACCGGAGGACCTCGACCTTCTCTACACTATGGAGAACGACACCACCCTGTGGAGCGTAGGCACCACCCTCCTGCCCTACTCGCGCCACACCCTGCGACAATACATACAGCAGACAAGCGGCGACCTCTACAGCGAACGTCAGGCACGCTTCGTCATAGAACTAAAAGATGGCGGACAGGCAGGCATGATAGACCTTGCAGACTACAACCCCTTTGACAGCCGTGCCGAAGTGTGCATAGGGATACTTGGAAAATACCGCAGCAAAGGCATCGCCACCGAAGCCCTCACCCTGCTCAAAGAGTACGCCACAGGTTATCTTGGCATACACCAATTGTACGCATACATCACCGCAGAGCACACGGCAAGCAAAAAACTGTTCGAAGGCGCAGGATTCCTGCATACCTGCACACTTAAAGAATGGAAGCGCGACGGTGATGATTTTGTGGATGTTGAGCTCTATCAGTGGCTGAAAAAACATAATAAATATTAAAATTGCAGCTACAGGCAAAGAAAAAAGGAAATTTTTATCGGAAATTCAAAAAAAGTGCGTACATTTGCACTCGCTTTAGAATATAAAGCAGACATAAAAAATTTGGTGCGTTAGTTCAGTTGGTTAGAATACATGCCTGTCACGCATGGGGTCACGGGTTCGAGTCCCGTACGCACCGCAAAAATCCTTTCAGCGAACTGAAAGGATTTTTTGTTTATATATACTTGACAAACCGTTTTAAATTCATTATTATTGAGATAAACCTCGAAAATACAATGCCATGAGACTTTTTGCTGTATTTTGTATTATTATAGGCATGATCGCCTGTAACTCAAATATTGATGGGGGAAATACATCACTTAATCCATCTGATAGCGCACAAACAAATAATCCGCAGGATATTGAAAAACTCTATGATCTTGGTTTTAAATATTATATTGGTGACAGTGTAGAAAGAGACACTGTCAAAGCAATTGATTTAATACAAAAAGCTGCTGAGTTGGGGCATATTGGAGGTGAAACATTGCTTGCGTATTGTTATTTCAGAGGTGACGGTGTTGACAAAAACTATGATGAATGTGTAAAGTGGTGTAGGAGAGCTGCCGAAAAAGGCGATGGAGAGGCACAGATTTTACTTGGGGAATGTTATCTTAATGGTTATGGTTGCAAGGTGGATACTCTTAGCGCAATAGAATGGTATGGCAAGGCGGCTGATAAAGGATGGGATGAGGCTCTTTGCGCACTGAATGACATCGGTGTAAAGCCATACATCAAAGCCACGAAGAAATTTGTCAAGAATAACAAATATTATCTTAAATGGGATAAATAATCGTATGCTATAACACAAAAGAATCCTTACAAATATAACAACAAACGAGCGAAATAAACAAAGTTTACTTTGTTATTTTGCAGCGAGTGCAGTGTATATTCGAGATTTATCTCAAATATATCAAAAAACAGCTAAAAATAAAACTCAAAATCGCCGCGAAAGTTGTGGCTAAACGAGCGCAATGCGAACTTGTTCACAAATTGCAAAGCGAGTGGGAGCAACTTCAACCATGTTAAGTAATTTATAGAACATCCCTAAAAAAACGACAAGAATTTCAGAAAATACGCATAAAAAACAGAAAAAAACGGCAAAATATTTGCAGAATAAAAAAAAGTGCGTATCTTTGCACTCGCTTTGAGATACAAAGCAGACATAAAACAATTTGGTGCGTTAGTTCAGTTGGTTAGAATACATGCCTGTCACGCATGGGGTCACGGGTTCGAGTCCCGTACGCACCGCAAAAAGCCTTTCAGTTCGCTGAGAGGCTTTTTTGTTTGTATATCCTTAAAATTCCCCGCCAACTTCCTTTATAATCCGCGCCAAAATTGTAACTTTGGCAAATTCCACAAAAGCAATACAGCCATTATAATTAAAAAATAAAGGATATTTGCAAAAACAATCATCGACCATGAACTTGAAAAGCCAATATACAGCCTCGGAGAACCGATACAGCGACAGCGAAGCGATGTATGCACGCTGCGGACGCAGCGGAGTGATGTTGCCACGCATAAGCCTCGGATTCTGGCAGAATTTCGGATACGACACCACATACGAAAAGAGCAGGGCTATAACGCACTACGCTTTCGACAACGGTATAACACACTTCGACCTTGCCAACAACTACGGACCGCCCTACGGAGCCGCTGAGGAACTTTTCGGACGGCTGATGAGAGAGGATTTCAACCCCTACCGCGACGAACTATTCATAAGCACAAAGGCGGGATATGACATGTGGCCCGGACCATACGGCAATTGGGGGTCGAGGAAATATCTCTTTGCGAGCCTCGACCAGAGCCTCAAACGGATGAGTCTCGACTATGTAGACCTCTTCTACATACATCGATACGACCCTGTAACGCCACTCGAAGAGACACTGCAGGCGCTTGTAGACATTGTGCGAATGGGCAAGGCACTATACGTGGGAATATCGCGCTGGCCGCTCGAAGCATTCAGGACAGCATATAACTACCTGAAGGAGCGCGACGTGCCACCACTCATCTACCAGGGACGACTGAACCTTCTCGACCGCGAACCGCAGGAGCAGGGCATACTCAATTTCTGTGTAGAGAAAGGGATTGGATTCATCTCCTTCTCGCCATTGGCACAGGGAGTACTCACCGACCGATACCTCAACGGCATACCTGCCGATTCGCGTATGTCGCGTGCAGGCACACTCACCAAAGAGCGTCTGACACCCGAAGTGATGCAATATCTGCAACAACTGAAAGGAGTGGCTGAGTCTCGCGGCGAGACAATATCGGAGACGGCACTCGCATGGGTGCTCGCACAGAAGGGTGTAACATCGGTGCTTGCCGGTGCAAGTTCGGTGGGGCAGCTGCGCAACAACATCAAGTGTATACACAGCAAACCGTTCAGTACAGAGAAGCTATGATGGCAGGCAATCATTTGAATATTCTATCGCAACGGGCGGGTAGTGGCAGAGTATCTTTAAAGAAGAGGAAATTCATTCTGCTTGCATTTCTGTTGTCATTGATTACAGTTGTTCCCATTCAGGCAAAAAAAAGCGCCACGAAGCCTCTGAAAGCCTCATATTGGCACAAGATGGCAGATGGGATGAGCAATGCACTGATAGAAAAATTCTGGGGTGCAAGCTTCGAAGGAGACGAGACACGATACTACTTCAACTACGGCAGCAACAGGTCCGACATGAGCACCGAACACTTCTGGCCCCAGGCACATGCAATGGATGTGATGCTCGATGCAGCCATGCGCACCGGCAAACGTCGCTACAAGGCCATAATGCCTCTGTGGTGGCAGGGAATGCCCCGCTACAATCCCTACGGACGCAGCGAGGAGCCGTGGTGGAACGCATACGTCGACGACATGGAGTGGATGGTGCTGGCACTGATACGCCTGCACGAATACACCGGCGAGAAGCAGTATCTCGAAAAAGCACGTACTCTCTACGACAAATGGATATGGAGCACATGGGGCCCCGACGACAAGGCTCCGTGGTATGGAGGCATTACATGGAAAACAGATATCGTACCCTCTAAGAATGCCTGCTCCAACGGACCGGCAGCAATCATAGCTGCACGACTCTACAGGTTGACCGATGGCGACACGGAGGAGAAAAAACGATATGAATATCTTGCCGAATCGATGCGCATATATGCGTGGCTCAAAGAGAGACTGTTCGACAAGGAGAGTGGGGCAGTCTATGACCATATAAATGCCAAGGGCGAAGTCGTGCGCTGGAACTTCACATACAATCAGGGAACATTCATCGGTGCAGCCCACGAGCTTTACGACCTCACAGGTGATGACACTTATCTGCAGGATGCACTGATGGCTGCAGACCATGTGATAGAACGTATGTCGGACAACAGGGGTGTTCTTGGAAATGCAAAATCGGGCGACGGGGCACTATTTCATGGGATATTCTTCCGTTATTTTGTGAAACTGACAAACGACGAAAGGGTTGATGAAAATATACGCCGCAGATATCACAGCTATCTCACACACCTTGCAACCACTATGGCAACAAACGGGGTGAATCACTCTACAATGCTCTATGGAGGAGAGTGGTGGAGGGCTCCCGGCAACAACGAAAATGTCCAACTGACTGCACAACTGACAGGCTGCATGCTTATGGAGGCTATGTGCATTCTAAAAAAAGTAAAGGGTGGTTCTATAAATTAGTTAACATGATTGAAGTTGCTGTCACTCGCTGTGCAATCTGTGAACAAGTTCACATTGCGCTCGTTTAACCGCAACTTTCGAGGCGATTTTTGAGTTTATTTCGAGTATATTGTTTATTTTTACGAGGGCGCAACCTTGCTGTTGCAACTGAGTAAAAATGAATAAGATGCCGAAATAAAACAAATGTTCGTATAAGCGAGTGAATAAAAGTTTGCTTTTATTTCCAACGAGCGCAAAAGAACTTCGGAGAATCCAAAAGCGACCGAAATAGAATGCACCTGGAAAAGAAATATAGATTAATAATTTATAGAACCACCCTAAAGTAATATTATGACACTGAAACGTTTCGGAGTATCGCTTGAGGAGGAACTTCTCGACTCTCTTGACAAATATGTGGAGAAGAACGGATTCAGCAACCGTTCACAGGCAATACGTTTTCTGATAGAGAAGAATGTTGCCGAGGAGAAGTGGATGTGCAACCACACCGTTGCAGGCACCATAGTGATAATGTACGACAAGGAGCGCAAGGATATAACCTCACGCATAGCAGACATTGAGCAGGAACATCAGGAGTTGATACTGTCGTCGTCGCAATACTTTATAAACAGCAATTTCTGCCTGCATATTGTTACGGTTATGGGCGAAGCGTTCCGCCTGACAGAATTGTCGGACAGACTCATAGCTGTAAAGGGTATAAAGCATGGAAAACTGGTAATGAGCAGAGCAGAGTAGTATGGTAGAGAAGTTCAAGGGTATAGTGCTGCGCACACTGAAATACAGCGACAATCTGATGATTGCAGATATTTTCACAGAGAGCAGGGGAAGGGTATCCTTTCTGCTGCCGGTGACGCACAGCAAGCGTTCAAAGGTGAGAAGTGTGCTTTTCCAACCACTGTCGATACTGCACTTTCAGGCACAATACAAGCATGGCGGAGCCATGAGCCGTCTCTCCGAGGTTGTCCCGGCGTGTCTCTACTCTACAATCCCATGCGACCCATACAAGTCGGCAATAACACTCTACCTTGCCGAATTTCTCACACGCGCACTGCACGAAGAGAGCGACAATGCGGCTATATTTTCATTTATCGAAGAGTCGCTTATGTGGCTGGATGGGGCAGAGGAGAAGTATGCCAATTTCCATCTGCTGTTCCTGCTGCGTCTGACACGTTTTTTGGGAATATCTCCCAATCTGCAGACCGACTCAGGAGCGCACTATTTCGACCTTCAGGCAGGATGCTTTGTAGGAGTGCAGCCGTTGCACTCAAACTACCTCACAGCGACGCAAGCAGCAGACTTTTTCTCGCTCATGGCGCATGACTACGATGGAGTATCACAGGTATCTATGAACAGAAACCTGCGCAACGAATATCTGAGTGTAATACAGAATTACTACCGGTTGCATATTCCCGATTTCCCCGAACTAAAGTCGGCCGAAGTGCTTAAGGAGCTGTTTGCCTGAACCTACCCGCGTTTAACCCATCCGAGCTTGCAGGCAAATTCCCAGATGACCATTCCCGCCGTTACAGAGACATTCAGCGAATGTTTGGTGCCGAACTGCGGAATCTCTATCGAACCGTCACAGGCATCTACCACCTGTTGCCCTACGCCTTTAACCTCATTACCGAGAATAACAGCATATTTGCATCCCTCCTCGGTTTTGAAATCCTGAAGGGGAATACTCCCCTCGACCTGTTCTATTGCGTATATTCCATATCCCGCCTCGGATAGTTCGCGTACAGCATCCATCGTATCCTTATAATATTTCCACGACACAACATCCTCGGCACCGAGCGCAGTCTTGTGAATCTCGGCCTGCGGAGGGGTAGCTGTTATTCCGCATAGAAGCACCTGCTCCACGCGAAAAGCATCGGAGGTGCGGAATATCGAACCTACATTGTGCAGGCTGCGTACATTGTCGACAACAACCGTCAAGGGAAGCTTATCGGACGCGATGAACTCATCGCGTCCGATACGTCCCATATCTATAACTGATTTCTTTTTCATCGGCAGGGTGGAGATTCTCTATCAGATAAACTTGGAGTAGTCGGTGAGGCGCATGTCTCCCTCGCGCTCAAATGTGGTGTGCAGTGCAAGGGCGGCAGCCACATTGTGGCTGATGTGTGCCTTTTTGCTTATCTTCAGATAGTCCCAAAGGAGATTGCGGTAGTCGGGGTGCGCACAGTTCTCGATAAGAGTCTTTGCTCTTTCGTCGGGACCTTTGCCGCGCAGATCGGCAACACCATATTCGGTTACGACAATTCTCACGTCGTGCTCCGAGTGGTCGGCATGTGCCACCATAGGAACAATGGCGCTTATCTTGCCATCCTTGAGGGTAGAGGGACAGGTGAAGATTGATATATATGCGTTACGTGCAAAGTCGCCCGAACCGCCGATTCCGTTCATCAGTCTTGTACCTCCGATGTGCGATGAGTTTACGCATCCGTAGAGGTCGACCTCGATGGCTGTGTTTATTGCAATTACTCCGAGACGGCGTATAACTTCGGGGCTGTTCGAAATTTCAGAGGGGCGGAGCACCAGTTTGTCGCGGAAGAAGTCGAGATTGTTGTAGACACGCTGCAATCCCTCCTGGCTGAGAGAGAGCGAGCAGGTGCTGCCCGATTTTACTCTTCCGAGCTCCATGAGGTCGATTACAGTGTCCTGCAACACCTCGGAATAGAGGTCGAGGGGAGGAATCTCTGTGCTTGTCTCCAGTGCCTTGAGCACGGCATTTGCCACGTTGCCGATGCCGCTCTGTATGGGAAGTCCCACAGATGGGATGATACCGCGCTTGATGTCTGTGAGAAGGAAGTTTGCAACATTCTCGCCTATGCGACGGGTAACATCATCAAGTTCCTTGAATACAACAGGCTCGTTGGGGAGATTGACCTCCACGATACCTATAACCTTCTTAGGGTCTACCTGCACATAAGGCTTACCTATTCTGTCAGATGCCTTATAAATGGGAATTTCGCGGCGGTAGGGGGGTGTCTCAGGCTCGTAAACATCGTGCAGTCCCTCTGTGTGGTGGAAGATGTTACGCTCGATGATTATCTTGTCGGCAAGATTGGCTACTGTCTGTCCTATACCTCCGGCTGTTGTAAGATACACTTTTCCGTCGGGGGTAATGTCTATTGCTTCGAGGATTGCAACATCGACCTTACCCATAAAGCCGTAACGCAAGTCCTGAGCCATGAGAGAGAGATGAAGGTCGGTGTATGTGAGTTCCTTGTTGTTTACAGCTGTGCGCACTGTGGGGTTAGACAGGAAGGGTGCTCTAAAGTTGAGTGCGTTGGCGCGTGTGAGTGCACCGTCGATGGCATCGCCTGTAGATGCTCCTGTATAGAGATTTATCTTGAAAGGCTTGCCCGCAGCGTGTAATTCCTCGGCACGCTTGGCTACTTCGGGAAGCACAGTCTTTGGGGTACCCGAAAGGGTAAATCCGCTGATACCTACTCCGTCGCCGTCATTTATGTATGTTGCAGCTTCGGCTGCGGTTATTATGCGATAGTTCATTTTGTATGTTTATTTGTGTTAATATTTTCTGTTGAATATTTCAGAGTATATGAATGCTCTCTTTGCTTCGGACTTGTTCTTCATGCTGACAAGTCTCTCTTTGCGTTCTTCTTCTTGGGGAGCGGGTGGGGGAGTATTTTCCACACTTCTTCTTGATGGTTGTGCAGGCTTTTTGTTATGACGTTTCTGCTCGCTCTTTTGCTTCCCTAATGATTCAAAGAAGTTCTGTTGCATTTGCGGAGGCTCTTCAAGGTATTCCTGTGTATCTATCTGCGGAAATTCCTCACTCAACACCTCAGGGGGTGTCTGAGAAGCCTCTCTTTTTATCTTAGCGGCATTACGTGCATACGATATTCCCATAATCACGAAAAAGAATGCCACCGGCCAAAATTCTTCTAAAAAGTTCATTGCAAGAAGTTTTTTTAATTCTACAAATAGTCTTTAAAAACCTCGTCGAAAAGTTCGCCACGAGTGAGGCGACCATTCTGCACACAGATTGTCTCTACACACCCTTTTGTGCAAAGCTTGCCGTCGGACAACCTGTAAATATCCTGAAGAAAAAGTATCTTTACTCCCTGGCGCTTAAGATTGATTCCCACAACAAATTTATCGCCACTGATAAGCGGGAGTTTATATTCGATGGTTATCTTGGCAACCATTGCATCGATTCCCTGCTCGTGCAGACGACCGAAATTTTCGCCGAGCGATTCGAGAAATTCGTGTCGCGCGTGCTCCATATAATGCTGGTAATTGGCATTATTTACTATTCCCTGAAGATCGCACTCATAGTCGCGTACCTTCATTTCCAGCGAGTAAACATATTTTTCCTTATACATATATACACTATTATTCAGAATGCGAAGATAATAAGAAATTGTGTAATAACGGAATAAATTGCTACGAATTTAAATTATATGCAAATTCATTACTATTTGATGAAAACTATGTCAATAACAATTATACACTACTGTATTACAGCTATTTATATGTAAAATACAATATTAACAAGCTGTTGAAAAGGCTTATCGAAGATTATCAAAAGCTGATTAAATCCGGCGAAAGAGTATTATAGGGTGAAGATATTCACAAAATCTGTTGATAACGGTGCAAAACATATTGAAAAGCATCTTAAAAATCATTTGATAAATTGATAAAAGAAAATGTCGGTTCTTGTTGGAAAAAACAAAATGGTGTATATACAAACTGCATCAACGAAAATGCAAGTTGATAACCATGTTTTTTATAAAAATTTATTATACGGTTTTCAACAGAAAAAAGAGCCTGAAATTATCATCAATTTTACTTTAACAACGTTATCAACAGACTGTGAATAAAACAGTAATTAGCTTAAATACAAAAAGATACACTATGAATAACATCTTAATAACTATAGCACATATATGAATAACAAAATATGCCAAAAAGCACTTAAAAAGTTATCAATATTATCAACAGCCATTATTATTGTTATTTCCTTTTTTTATATTTAAAAGAAGAAGATAATAAAATATAATATCGTTCAAAAAGAGTGCCGGGAAGGGTGGGATGAAAAAATAAAATCTTTCAATTAACTTATTTTATAGCAATATATAACCGGTAATAAATAAATATTGATTACTTTTATGAGCTATTATATAATAATAAAAGAATTTAAAGACTTATGAGAAAAAAAATCGTATCATTCGTAGCTTTCCTGGCGCTTCTGCATTGCGGCACAGCACACGCGCAATTTAAATCAGACACCATATTGATTAAGAATAACGGATATGTGACTTCGCCTGATGCCGAGTCATTGATTCTGTCGAGAGATAAGATGATGCCTCCTCCCGGTGCACGTAAAAATACAGGCAAGATTCCTGTGGCATTTATCGATGAGCATAATGGCGGAATAGCCAATTGGTACGACAAAGATAATATAATAAGTACATATTTCCATGCGGAAAAGGCAGGAGAGATGGAACTCAAGATTGAGGCATATGGAAACTCCACGATAACAGTAAGCTGCCTGGGAAAAAAGAAAAAGGTTAAACTCACAGGTGATACACCTGCCATCTACACCATCGGAAAATTCAAAGTGAAGAACCCCGGACACATCAAAGTGGATATACAAGGCAAGAAGGGTAGTGGAGAGACCACATTCGGCAATGTCCTCAGCCTTATCGTCAACGGCAATCTGGGAGAACTTGCATACATACGCAAGAATTACAGTTCGCATTTCGGACGTCGCGGTCCATCGGTGCACTTGAACTACCGTCTGCCTAAGGACAAGACTTACGAATGGTTCTATAACGAAGTAACTGTTCCCGCCGACTACGACCGTGTGAGCAGCTATTATATGGCTTGCGGATTCGGTGAGGGATATTTCGGATTCCAGAACAACCTGCCCGGACGCCGCAAGGTACTCTTCTCTGTATGGAGTCCGTTCGTGACAGACAATGCCAATGAGATTCCCGACTCACTTCGCATAAAGCTCCTCAAAAAAGGTGAAACTGTAAAGGTACAGGATTTCGGAGGCGAAGGTTCAGGTGGACAGAGCTTCATGGCTTACGACTGGAAGCCCGGCAACACCTATAAATTCCTTATGCGTGTGCGTCCCGATGGAAAGGGAAGTACTGTATATACAGCCTACTTCTGCGATGCCGAGGATGGCAAGTGGCGATTGATGGCAAGTTTCCAGCGTCCCAAAATCGACACATGGTACACCAATCCTCACTCGTTCCTCGAAAACTTCAACCCTGTTATGGGATATAAAACCCGTCGTGCCTGCTACAACAACCAATGGGCATGCACAAAGGATGGCGAGTGGATACCTGTAACCGAGGCTGTTTTCACACATTGCGATACAGGTAGGAATGGTAAGCGTCTCGACTACACAGGAGGTGCCGACGAAAATGGTTTCTACCTGATGATGGGTGGATTCTTTGACGGATATACAAAAGGATATACCCGCTTCACACGCAAAAACGGCGTAGGCGAGAAACCCAATATCGATTTCAGCACACTCGAATAATTACCATATATAATCTAAACCATTTACATTAACGCCATGAAACATTTATTTTACACAACTATAATCTTGTTTGCAGCAGTCCTCTCGTTGCACGCACAGATTATACCGGAAGAGAATGCCGTTTACCGCTTGGTGAATGCAGGTAGAACAAATGCTGTAATGACGGAAGATATTACGGCGCATAACATCTACTGCACCGACAAGGGCGGCGACGAGAGTTACAACCAGCTTTGGCAGTTCAAGAAGAACGGCGAAGCATGGAACATACAGAATGTAAATACCGGATACTATGTTCAGAACCAGTCTACGGTATACGCACTCTTTACCACAGCAACCACAGCAAAGAATTTTTATATTTCCGAGAACAGCAAAGTATCGGGAAAATACAATATTGTCAACACTAAGGGTGGCAACTTTGGAATGCACTGCGACGCTGCTTACGATGTAGTACCCTGGTACTCCGGTACCGAGACTACTCCCGGCGGCTCGGAGTGGATATTCGAAAAGGTGGAACTTTCCGAAGAGAAAATAGCCGAGATTCGTGCGAAATACAACGAATTCAATGAAGTGCTCACAAATAAGGATTCTGTGATAGCTGCATACACAAAATTCTTCGAGGATGATCTATGTACCGTACTCAAGAGTGAGTATGCTTCAATGAGCGATGCTGAACTTGAAGCAGCCATGAGTGCTTGCAACAGCACACTTGTGGCAGCAGCCAAGAAGATAAAGAACGATGCATGGGCGGCACGCGAAAAGGAGTTCCGCATCCACACATACGAGCCATACAGTAACCCCGACTATTGGGCAACAAAGATAAACATCAGAAAATACTCATGGCTCAACAACCCCACAGGTATTTATGCTAACACCGGTGATGTAGTTTATGTGTTTGTGGGAGCAGACATCGCAGAGGGTACCACACTCGAAATCGATGCTATTACAGCGGTTTCTCCGTCAGGAACACGTACTACGCTTAAAAAGGGTATGAACATCATTCCTGTATCACGTGAAGCACAGAGTCTCTTCATACTCTACACAGCCGACACAAGTGGCGACAAGGTAATCTCAGACTTCAGCTCAATTCCCATCCACATCGAAGGAGGTATTGTGAACGGTTACTGGGATAAGAGCCGTCATACAGATGCCGACTGGGTTGACATCACACGCAATCTTGCCACTCACCGTTATATGGTTGTAAAGGGTGATTACCACCTCTTCTTCATGAGTCTCCAACATATGATTGCAGATAATTGTTGCAAAAACACCATTACCGATGCCATCGGATGGTGGGATAATATGTCGAAATGGCAACAGGAACTTTTAGGTATCGAGGAGTACATGCCCTCGCGCTTCAACAACAAGCAGTGTGCTATTTCGCTCACAACCGGATATCAGTCGGCAACAGACTACCGCACACAATATGCCGAGACATACATAAACAATCTTCTCCCTTACAACAGAATGATGTCTAACGGCGACAACGCATGGGGTCCTGCCCACGAGAACGGACATGTGCACCAGTATGGTATAAACATGATTGCATGCTCGGAGAGCAGTAACAACCTCTTCTCGAACCTCACACTCTATAAGCTCGGAAAATATATGTCGCGCGGCGGCAAAATATCCGACCTTGTAGATTGCTATGAAAACAATATAGCTTTCCCTTCTCGCGACATCAGCTACACAATGCGAATGTTCTGGCAGTTGTATCTCTACTATCATGTAGCAGGCAACAATCCCGAATTCTATCCTACACTCTTCAGAATATTGCGCGAATCGCCTTTGAAAAAGACATCCGGCGGTTCACTCAACTACGGTAAGTACGACCTTCTCCACTTTGTAGAGAAATGCTGCGAAGCATCGGGTGAGGATATGACTGACTTCTTTGAGGCATGGGGATTCTTTGTACCCATGAACAGAGCCGAATTCGGCGATTATGGCACATATTATCTCACATCTTCACAAGCGATGATAGATACCACAAAGGCGCGTATTGCCAAATATCCCAAGAAGGCCGGTGCCATACAGTTCATAGAGGACCGCGTACTTCCCGAACTCCGTACCGACGGTGGCGACGGCAATAAATTGGTCAACGGAGTAGCAGTAGGCGAGGCAGGTGATGTAGGACATTACACATCGTTCGTTCCCGACTCAATGTCTGTTCCTGCAACAGGATATGTATTCTCGAAAGCCGGAAAGACAATCAATATTTCAAAAGGAACAGGTGCAGTAGGTTACAAGGTATATGATGCCGATGGTACACTCATCACATTCTCCAACTACAATACCATTGAGCTCTCCGATGAGGCAGCCTCTAAAGAGATTGTTATCAAGGCTGTAGCTGCAAACGGTTCGGAATCAGTTGTAAATTCCAAGAACAACGGCAGCGAAGAGGACCAGCTCGAAGCTCTGAATGAAGCGCTCGCATCTGCTGAGAGTATACTCAAATTCAAAGACAGAGGCGGTAAGTATGTCGGTTATTTCTACGAAAGTGTACTTGAGAACCTTATTGCAGTAACAGATAGTTCAAAAGCTGCTATTGAGAATAAAGACCAGAGTGAGCATACATATGGCGAATGGGCTACACTCATAGATCAGGAAATCAACACTGTATTGTCAAAAGAGGATTCAAGAGTGAAAATACATTCGGGTAACACATATAAACTCAACAACAAACTTTACAGTGGTTATTCAATGTATAACAGTTCGGGTAATCTGATATGCGAGAGTGGTACCAAGAATCCCAAGTACAGAACATTCAAGTTCACATCTACAGGAAAGGAGAATGAATACTATCTGTCGAATAACGGAAATTATATAAGCTCGATAGCAACAAGTACACAGGCTAAGGCAGCGACTTCATCTCAGTCAAAGGCTTTGAAATTTACTGTGGGCGATGCAGGTGAATCAAGATTCTACATCTGTGTAACAGGTCAGAGTATGCAATCTCTCCATTGTGATGCAGGAAAGAAAGTTGTAGGATGGGATACGAAAGCAGATGCATCGCAATGGCAGCTTATAGCAGTAGACATGAATAAGGAAATTGCTGATGAAACAGAGCTTACAGACCTTTACTGCAAAGCATACGGTATCCATCAGACAATTGTTGACGATTCGGCAACAGTAGATGGAAACATTGTCTTCAAAGAGGGAGTGAATGTCATAAGCGAAACACTTATGGAAGATTTCACCGCGATGATGGCAAAGGCTAAAGAGGCTGAGTCATTAGTATACAAAAAGTATTACGAACAGTTCCCCGCCTATATCACTCTCCTTACAGAGATGATAGCAAAGGTAAAGGCAGGTTACACATTGAGTACCGGAATAGGCGGTATCGATGCTGAGAAGGAAGATAGTGTAATTTACGATATCCGTGGACGTAAGGTAAAATCTGTAACATCATCCGGAATCTACTTTATCAACGGTCAGAAAAAATATATCAGAAAATAGACCGACTATAGTATGAGAGTGCGCTTTTCGAAAAGCGCACTCTCATTATAAAAGTGCAAATTCAATTAATAAATAAAGAAATGAAACTTTTTGTAAGGACTTTACTTCTTTTACTTGTGTCGGTTGTGACGGCTCAGGCACAGAATTTCCCCGAAGATGGTGCTACATACCGTCTTTTTAATACTTTCCGCACTGGTGTCATACTCACTGAGGACTACGGCCAGAGTTTTCTCTTCTGCAAATCGCCGGTGGAAAACGATTACAGCCAGCTGTGGCGTTTCACTAAAGATGGAGACGGATGGAATATACAGAATATTTTCACCGGACGCTACATACAGAACGAAACAGACAACAGCAAATATTTTTCAACGGCAAAGGAGCCTGCAGTTCTCTATGTATCCCGAAACAACGGATTCAGCATCGAGTGTTACAATATAGTGAATACAGCCGGTGCAACATGGGGTGTTCACTGCGCAGGCGACTACAATGTAGTGCCCTGGCACTCGGCAGTGGACCGCTTCGAAGGGTCGGAGTGGACATACGAAAAGGTTGAGGTGAGCGACGATGAAATTGCAGCTGCAAGGTCAAGATTCAATGCTTTCAACGATGTTATTGAGAATTCCGACTCCATTGAACTCTTGTTGTCGAAATATTTTGTTGATGAATCTTGTTCGGAGCTGAAGAGCGAATATCTCTCTATGAGTGACGAAGAGCTCGATGCTGCTCTCAGCGGATGCGGCAGTGTCATAATTGAGATGGCGAAGAAGATAAAGAACAATTCATGGGCGGCACGCGAAGAGGAGTTCCGTGTACACACATACGAACCATACAGTAACCCCGACCACTGGACAAAAATTCTTCTGATAAGCCCCTATTCATGGCTCAATAACCCCACCGGCATTTGCGGCAATGCAGGAGACGTGCTCTATATCTTTGTAGGCAAAGAACCCAAAGAGGGCTCTACACTCGAAATAGATGCGGTGGCAGAGAACAACTACAAAGGAATAAGGGTGGAACTGAAGAAGGGATTGAACATACTTCCCATAGTCCGCGACGACCAGACATTCTTCATAAACTATGTGGCAGACACAAGAAAAGATTATGTGCTTGCCGACTTCGACTCCATCCCCATCCACATAGAGGGTGGATATGTAAACGGTTATTGGGACAAGAGCCGACACAACGACGAAGATTGGGTAGACATCACCCGCAACCATGCAAAGCACAAATATATGTTTGTGAAAGGCGACCACGAAGCATTCTTCATGGAGCGCGAATATATGATAGCCGACGATTGTTGCCCCGATGCCATAAGCGACGCGATAGGGTGGTGGGACAGCCTCGTTGTCTGGGAACAGGGCATCATGGGCATAGAGGAGTACAAACCCTCGCGCTTCAACAACAGACTATGTGCAATCTCCACAAGCGATGGCTATCAGGCTGCAGGTGCATACAACACATTCCATGTGCGCACCCACATAAAGAGTCTGTTGCCTTATAAAAATATGATGAAGCACAGCGACAACGCATGGGGACCTGCCCACGAGAACGGCCATATCCATCAGGCAGCCATCAATATGATCCGTTGCGGCGAGGTGAGCAACAACCTCTTCTCCAATGTGGTACTCTACAAGCTCGGCAAGTTCGTTACATGGGGACCGCCTATTGGCGATGTAGCAAAGGATTTCGAGAACAATGTCCCCTGGACACTGCGCAACATAGGCATAATGATGCGTATGTATTGGCAGCTCTATCTCTACTACCATGTGGCAGGCAACAATCCACAGTTCTATCCTACACTCTTCAAGCTTCTGCGCGAGGAACCGCTTGTGAAGGCATCGGGCACTGAGACCAACCTGGCACGAACCGACCTGTTGCGTTTTGCCGAAAAATGTGCAGCCGCTGCAGGTGAAGACCTCACCGACTTCTTCGATGCTCATGGTTTCTTCGTTCCCATGAAGAACCTTACCATAGGAGACTATGGTTCTTATACCATAAACTCCACCACACGAATGATAAACGACACTAAGAAGAAGTTGGCAAAATATCCCAAAAAGGCAGGAGCAGTACAATTTATCGAGGACCGTGTCCGTCCCGAACTACGCGCCGACGGCGGCGAGGGATACAAACTCGACTATGTACCCGGCAAATGTGGCGAGACAGGACAATATACAGCCTTTTGCAAGGATTCTATAAACATTACTGCAACAGGTTATGTCTATATGAAGACAGGCAAGAAACTTGAAATATCCGACGGTAAGTATGCAGTCGGATTCAAGGTGTATGACAGCGACTCTACAACACTTCTCACCTTTGCCAATGTCCACAAGATAGAGCTACCCGAAAAGATAGCTGCAAAGGATGTAGTGGTGGTTGCTGTGTCTGCCAACGGCACAGAAATGTTCATCCCGAGCAAGAATGGCGGCAGTGAAGAGCAGCAGTACGAGGCATTGGAGCATGCCATTGCATCTACCGCAGCCATTCTCGAGTTCAAGGATACATACAACAAGAATGTAGGATACTACTACGAGACAGCACTTCTCGACCTCATGGCTCTCAACGAAGGTGCCCGGGCGGCATACGATAATAAGGACCAGGGCGAGCACACATATGGCGAGTGGGCTGCGATGCTCGACAAGGAGATTTCAAAGGTTATTGCCGATGGCGACAACAACCGGGTGAAGATACAGCCGGGCAACAGTTATCAGCTCTACAATGTGCGCTTCCCGCAGTACTCAATGTACTATAACAATGGCAATATCATCTGTGAGTCGGGAACAAACTCGCCCAAGATGCGTCGTTTCACACTTACCTCCACAGGTAAGGAGAATGAGTTCTACATATCCAACAACGGCAAGTACATAAACTTCCTGCAGAAGGACAGCAAGGTTACTGCCACCGCATCGAAGATGGCAGATGCCGTAAAATTGACCGTGGGTGAGAGCGGCTTTGCTGAATACTATCTGCACAAGAGCGGCGACACCTCGGCAAGCCTACATTGCAGTGCGTCGTACCAGGTGGTAGGTTGGGACTACGAATCGTATGACCAATCGATGTGGCGTCTCGTTGCAGTAGAGCTCAAAAAGGAGAATGCCGATGTTGCGGCGCTCAAGGAGATCATCGGTGAAGCGACTGCAATCCATAATCAGATTGTTGATACTGCAAATACAGCATCGCTTACCTTCAAAGAGGGAATAGAGATAACAAGTGCCACCCTCGCAGCCGATGTTGAGTCGATGATGGCAAAGGTGGCAGAGTCGCAGGATGCGATAACAAAAAAATATTTCAATCTCTGTCCTGCGCTTATCGATGAACTTTCGGCATTGATAACAACTGTAAAGAAGGGATACACCGTAAATACAGGAATAGACGTCATCAAAGCTGAAATAGGAGACAGTGTGATATATGACGTCCGTGGACGAAAGATAAAATCTGTAACTTCACCGGGGGTATATATCATAAACGGCAAGAAAGTGCATTTAGGCAAATAAACACAGTAAGTAATAGAGAGTGTGCCCTTAGTGGTACACTCTCATTGTCCTTATAGGAGAATAAAAACACTACAATATGAAACGTTATTTTTACTTATTCATTTCGATTTTTATCTGTGCTCTGTCAGCCGGAGCACAGGGATTTCCCGAAGACGGTGGAATATATCGCATAATCAACACTGTCAGGGATAATTCTGTACTGGTGGAGAATTATATGACACACCAGCTCAAGGGTGGAACCAAGGTAGAAGGCGAAGCTGCGCAGTTGTGGCTCTTCAAACAGAATGGCGAAGGTTGGAACATACAGAACATATTTACCGGTCGCTACATCAAGAAGGAGACAAGCAACAGTAAACTTTATGTTACCGACACTGAGGATGGCGAAATTGGCTTGTTCTATGTTTCCAAGAATAAAAATTACACCGAAGAGTGCTACAATATCGTCAACGATAAAGGAGGAAATTACGGTATTCACTGTGAGACTGATGGCGACATTGTACCGTGGTACTCTTCAACAAGCAAATTCGACGGTACTGAGTGGACTTACGAGAAGATAGATTTCTCAGCCGAAGATATTGCTGCGGTGAGAGAGAATTACAACAAGTTCAACCAGCTTCTGAGCGACAAGGATCAGATAATGGAGAAGTACAGCTCATTCTTCGAGGACGAATCCTGCTCACAGCTCAAGAGCGAATACACTTCAATGAGCGACGAAGAGCTTACCGCGGCTATGGAAGGCTGCGGCGAGACACTAATCTCTTTTGCACTTAAAGTAAAAAATAATTCATGGGCAAAGCGCGAACTTGAGTTTCGTGTAAATTCCTACGGACCTTATGCTGATCCCGACTATTGGGGTAAAAAACTTATTACAATGCGCTATTCATGGCTCAATAACCCTACAGGTATCTGTGCCAATGCCGGAGATATGCTCTACATCTTTGTAGGTAAGGAGCCTAAAGAGGGTTCTACTCTCGAAGTCGATTTTATCAACGAGAATAACCATAAGACCGAGCGTGTAGCACTAAAGAAGGGACTTAACATTATACCTGTAGTGAAGAACGACCGCTCACTATTCATCATCTACACAGCCGACACCCAAAAAGAGTATACCCTCGCAGATTTCGACTCTATTCCCATCCACATTGAGGGTGGTTATGTCAACGGTTATTGGGATAAGGGACGACACACCGATGCCGACTGGGTAGACATTACCCGCAACCATGCCAAGCATAAATATATGTTTATAAAGGGCGACTATATGATGCTTTTTATGAATCTCTCGGTTTTGATTTCACCTGACGTATCTCCCAATACCATCAGTGACGCTATCGGATGGTGGGATAATATGGTAAAATGGGAGCAGGGTATCATGGGACTTGAGGAGTACCGTCCTTCGCGTTTCAATAATAAGTTGTGCGGTATTTCGTATGCAGGCGACGGATTGATGTCAGCAAGCGACTATAATACCAGTTATATTGAGACCTCTCTCCATGATGTAATATCTTTCAAAAAGGTAATGCAGACCAGCGGATATTGCTGGGGACCTTCGCACGAGGTGGGACACGTCCATCAGGGTGCGATAAACATGATTGGCTGTACCGAGGCGAGCAACAACCTCTTCTCGAATATCGTCGTTCACAATTTGGGTAAGTTCGTAACATGGGGCGACGGTGTTGACATGATGGCCGAATATTTCGTCAACAAAGAGCCGTGGACAATGCAGGGAATCGGTCTCAAGATGCGTATGTTCTTCCAACTTTATCTCTACTATCATGTGGCAGGCAACAACCCCGAATTCTATCCTACACTCTTCAAATTGTTGCGCGAAGATCCTTTGGAGAAGAAATCCGGCGGATACGACAATCTCGGACGTAACGACCTTCTGCACTTTGCCGAAAAGTGTTGCGAGGCATCGGGTGAGGATTTGACAAAATTCTTCGAAGCATGGGGATTCTTTGTACCAATGTCTCGTAATGTCATAGGCGACTATGGTGATTGGACCATCAGTTCAACCACCCGAATGATAAACCAGACAAAGGAAAAAATGGCTAAGTACACCAAGAAAGCAGCAGCCATTGAATTTATCGAAGACCGTGTAGCATACTCGGAACGTACCGATGGCGGCGAGGGTTACAAACTGGAATATGTACCTGGAAAATTCGGTGAAATGGGACAATACACAGCCTATTATCCCGACTCTTTGGGTATAACCGCAAGCGGTTACATATATTCGAAATCAGGAAACAAGATAAGTATTTCAAAGGGCAAGAATGCCGTCGGCTTCAAGGTGTACGACAGTAAAGGTTCTCTTGTAACATTTGCCAACAGATACGAACTTGAGATTCCCGACGAATTCCTTGCAGACGAAATTTCAATAGTGGCAGTGTCGGCAAACGGCACAGAGGTTGTTGTAAACAGCAAGAGCAACGGCAGCGAGGAGGATCAGCTCGAAGCACTTACCGAGGCGCTTGCTTCAGCAGCATCCACACTTGAACTGAAGGATGTAGCCAACAAGTATGTAGGATATTTCTTCGAATCGGCACTTGTACCCCTTCAGGCTCTTGCCGATAGTGCACAGGCTGCATACGACAATAAGGATCAGAGTGTGCACACTTACGGACAGTGGGCTACACTCATCGACAAGGAGATCGGAGAACTTGTTATAGCCGGAGATAACCGCGTGGAGCTGCATTCGGGTAACACCTACCAGTTCTACAATGTAAGATACCCTGCATACACAATGTACTATGAAAATGGCAAGCTTATCTGCAAGTCGGGAACAACCACTCCCAAGTCGCGCCGCTTCACTGTTATCTCCACCGGTAAGTCAAATGAGTATTACATTTCCTCAAACGGCAAATACATCAGTTACATAGGCCGAAGCTCACAGGCAAAAGCTGAAGCATCCAAGCAGAGTGGCGCTCTGAAATTCACATTCGGCGAGCATGGTCTTGCAAAATTCTATTTCTACAAGAGCGGCGACACAGACTTGGGATTACATTGTGACCAGTACTATTCTGTAGTGGGATGGAACCACGATGAGGAACCTTCATTGTGGCGCCTTGTAGCAATAGACCAAAAGAAGGAGAAGGCCGATGCCGCAGCACTGAATGCTCTTATCGATTCGGCAACAACCGTCTACAACCAGATAGTCGACACAACAAATACCTCTTCAATCACATTCAACGAAGGTATTGAGGTAACAAGTGAGACACTTGCAGCGGATGTCGAGTCGATGATGGCAAAGGTGGCAGAGTCAGATAATGCAATTACAAAGAAGTATTACAATCTCTGCCCTGCGCTTATAGAGGAACTTACTGATGCGATTGCTGCTGTAAAGGCAGGATACACTGTAAGTACAGGGATAGGCAATATTATTGTAGATGGAAAAGATGCTGTTATCTACGACATTCGTGGCCGTAGAGTGAAGAGCGTAACCTCTTCGGGTGTATATGTTATTGATGGCAAGAAGACTTATATAAACAAATAGTTTTTTTACGGATATTAAAAAAGAGGCTGCGCTAAATTTTTTGGCGCAGCTTTTAGTTACTCAGTCGTTCCGACGAAGATAGGATGCGGCTCGGAATAAAAAATCAAGCGAGCTTGTTTTTTTCTTCACTCGCCTTTCACTACTCTGTCGTACCGACGAAGATAGGATGCGGCTCGGAATAAAAAATCAAGCGAGCTTGTTTTTTCTTCACTCGCCTTTCACTACTCTGTCGTACCGACGAAGATAGGATGCGGCTCGGAATAAAAAATCAAGCGAGCTTGTTTTTTTCTTCACTCGCCTTTCACTATCTTTGCAAAAAAATAAACTGAAACAAAATAGAATATGGCTCTAAAAGCAGGAATAGTTGGCTTGCCCAACGTAGGAAAATCCACTCTTTTCAACTGTCTCTCAAGTGCAAAGGCACAGGCAGCAAACTTCCCCTTCTGTACAATCGATGCACAGTTGGGACAGATAACCGTTCCCGATGAACGTCTCAACAAACTTGCCGAAATAGTTCATCCAGGACGCATTGTGCCTGCCACATGCGACATTGTGGATATTGCAGGTCTTGTAAAAGGTGCAAGCAAAGGCGAGGGACTCGGCAACCAATTCCTCGGAAACATCCGCGAGACAGATGCTATTATACACGTGTTGCGCTGTTTCGACAACGACAACATTGTGCATGTCGACGGTTCGGTTGACCCTGTACGCGACAAGGAAATAATAGACATAGAGCTTCAGCTCAAGGACCTCGAAACAGTAGAGAACCGCATCAAACGTGTGGAGAAACAGGCACGTGTAGGTGGCGACAAGATGGCAAAGCTCGAATACGATGTGCTGATGCAGTACAAGGCTGCGCTCGAAGCCGGAAAGTCGGCACGTACCGTTACATTCGACACAGAGGATGAGCAGCAGATTGCAAAGAATCTTTTCCTTTTGACTGCAAAGCCTGTGCTCTATGTGTGCAACGTGGACGATACTTCTGCGGCATCGGGAAACAAATATGTAGAGGCAGTGCGCGAGGCAATAAAAGACGAGAATGCCGAACTGCTGATAATCTCGGCACAGGCAGAAGCTGAGATTGCCGAACTCGAAAGCTACGAGGAGAAACAGATGTTCCTCGAAGATATGGGTCTCTCGGAGTCGGGTTGCGACCGTCTGATAAAGGCCATATACAGCCTGCTCACATTGCAGACATTCATCACAGCCGGAGAGATGGAGGTGAAGGCATGGACATTCCGCAAAGGCTGGAAGGCTCCCCAATGTGCAGGAGTCATCCACACTGATTTCGAGAAGGGCTTCATACGTGCCGAAGTTATAAAGTATGACGACTATATAAGCCTCGGCTCCGAAGCAGCCGTAAAGGAGGCCGGAAAAATGAGCGTCGAAGGTAAAGAGTATGTAGTGCAGGACGGAGACATCATGCACTTCCGTTTCAATGTATAGTCTTATGGTTGCAATACCCTGCTACTTTGTATGGGACCCGGCAACCGGGCCATTCTCTTTCTTCGGATTCGAAGTGCGTTATTACTCCCTTTGCTGGATAATAGGTCTGTTTGCGGGCTACATGATAATGAAGCACCTCTACAAGCGTCAGAATGTGAGCATGGAGTTGTTCGAACCGCTCTTCATGTACTGTTTCCTCGGCATTCTCATTGGTGCGCGCTTGGGACACTGCATATTCTATGAGCCCGAATATTATTTCAACCACATTATTGAGATGTTCCTGCCCATAAAGGAGACACCCTCGGGTTGGAAATTTATAGGTTATCAAGGGCTTGCGAGCCACGGAGGTACTATAGGACTCTTTATTGCATTATGGCTTTATACCCTTCGCACAAAGCTTTCATTTGCATGGCTTTTGGACAATATAGCCATCACTACTCCCATTGTGGCGGGCATGATAAGATTGGGCAATTTCTTCAATTCCGAGATTTTGGGTAATGTAACCGAAATGCCGTGGGGAGTGATATTTGCTCAGGTGGACGAGCTTCCTCGCCATCCTGCACAGCTTTACGAGGCAATAGCTTATTTTGCAATATTCGCAGGTGGATTGTTGCTCTACAGGAAGTTTCCTTCGAAGGTGGGCAGTCTCTTCTATTTCGGATATTGTCTTGCAACCATCTTCACATTCCGTTTCTTTGTGGAATTTTTGAAGGAGGTGCAGTCGGCATTCGAAGAGGGTATGACACTGGATATGGGACAGTGGCTCAGTATCCCCTTTATGATAATAGGCTTCGCCTGTATGTGGCGAGGATTCAGACACAAAAATCCTTGCTGACAATAATGGATTTTATATTTTGTACCCGCCGCGCATTGCCAATGTACGGCGGGTATAATTTTTTAGGAATATTTTCAAACACTTTCTGTGGTAATATTCGTGCATTTGTGCTAACTTTGCAAAAATATGGTATATTGTATACAAACAGGATTTATACCCATTAAAAAAGAGATTACCGATAGAAATGAAATTTCCTAACCTACATATAAAGAAACTTGACCTTTTCATCATAAAGAGTTTCCTGTTGCTCTTTGTGGCAACATTCTTTATATGCACTTTCATCCTGATAATGCAGTTCCTGTGGCGATGGGTTGATGAATTTGTAGGTAAAGGACTCGATCTTTGGGTGATGGCGCAATTCTTCTATTTGGGCTCACTCACGATGGTAGGTCAGGCATTGCCGCTTGCAATACTTCTTGCAGCGCTGATGACATTCGGCAATTTTGGCGAGAGGCTCGAACTCTTGTCAATGAAGGCAGCCGGTATTCCCCTGCTCAGAATAATGGCTCCGCTGGTTGTGGTGTGCACCATACTTGGAGGAATATCCTTTGTTTTCCAGAATGAGATTGGTCCCAAGGCACAGGTGAAACTCTACACTGTGCTCTACTCGATAAGGCAGACTTCACCCGAGGTTGAGATTCCCGAAGGTGTATTCTACGACAAGATAGAGGGATACAACCTCTTTGTCAAGGAGAAGGATAAGGAGAGCGGAATGTTGCGTCGTGTGATGATATACGACATGACACAGGGTTTCGAAAATGCAAGCATCATAGTTTCCGATTCGGGAAAAATAGAGACAACTGCCGACCAGCAACATCTTCTGCTTAAACTATACAATGGCGAGAGGTTCGCAAATGCTACCGAACTGAAAGAGAATTCTAAAAACAGGAACATTCCCTACACACGTGAAACCTTCCGCGAAAAAATCATAGTCATAGACTTCGGTGGAGGATTCGATATGAAGGATGGCTCTTTCCTGAAGAAACAGGCGGCAAGCAAGAATATGAAGGAACTTGTGCATTCAATCGACTCGCTCACACATTACAATGACAGCATAGGTCGCAACAACTATAAGGCTGCTCTGCGCAATGCCTACACGCAGAGGATGGAATTCACAAAAGAGGATTCAATAGCGCAGGAAAAGGAGCAGATTTTTGCACTCAACAGCGATAGTGTATACGACAATCTCTCAAAGACCTCCAAACTGAGAGTGAAAAGAGCTGCACTCGACAAGGTTGAACAGTTGATGACCGACTACGAAATTAAGAAGAATATCATGCGCTCGCTTGACAAAGATCTAAACAAGCACCGCATAACATGGTGGGAAAAGATAACTCTTTCGCTTGCCTGTCTTGTATTCTTCTTCATTGGTGCACCTCTTGGAGCAATCGTAAAGAAGGGAGGTCTCGGTTATCCGGTGCTTATATCCGTAGCTATATTCATCCTCTACTACATATTCAACACCTCAGGCTACAAGATGGCCCGCGAGGGTGAGTGGTACGTATGGTTCGGAAGCTGGATTAGTACAATGGTACTCGCACCGCTGGGAATAATATTCACCTACCAGTCGAATAAGGACTCTACCATCTTCAATATGGATGCCTACAAGGCGTTCTTCAGGAAAATATTCGGACTGAGAGAGTCGCGCAATGTAACCCTTAAAGAGGTTATAATCGAGGATCCTGACTACGCAAAGGCCTACAGTACGCTCGAAAAAATAGCAGAAGAGAGCAAGAAATACTCTTCGCAGTACCGCAGCAACAGACTTCCCAATCCTGTAAAGGTATTCTTCAGTGAAGAGGAGACACTGCCGATAGAAGAGTTCAGCGACAAGCTCGAAGCACTCATTGAAGAGATGGGCAACAGCAAGAATCGCAAAGTAATACAGTTGCTCAATGAATATCCGGTGATGATGGCAGGTGAACTGCGCTCACCATTCAAGAGAAGATGGTTGAATATAATGTCAATAATAATATTCCCCATAGGAATAATATTCTACCTCAGAGCAGCCAAATTCAATAATCAGATATCACGCGACCTCAAAAAGATAAGGAACAATTCGCGTGCACTGATGGAGAGAATGAAAAAAGAAAAACTAATGGGTGGTTCTATAAATTAGTTCGAGGCGATTTTTGAGTTTATTTTGAGTATATTGTTTATTTTTATGATGGCGCAACCTTTGTGTTGCAACTGAGTAAAAATGAAGAAGATGCCGAAATAAAACAAAAAGCGACCGAAATAGAATGCACCCGGCAAAGAAATATAGATTAATAATTTATAGAACTACCCTAATATAACACCTTACATTGATACATATATGGAAGATGTAAAATTAAGCACTATTGAAGAAGCCATCAAAGATTTCCGCGAAGGCAAATTTGTCATAGTCGTAGACGACGAGGATCGCGAAAATGAAGGAGACTTCATAATAGCAGCAGAAAAGATAACCCCCGAAGCGGTGAACTTCATGCTCAAGCATGGACGCGGAGTTCTTTGCGCCCCGATAACAATGTCGCGCTGCAAAGAACTTGAACTTGAGCCACAGGTAAGCTCAAATACCAGTCTTCTGGGCACTCCCTTTACTGTAACTGTCGACAAAATAGAGGGCTGCACCACAGGTGTATCGGCAGCCGACAGAGCAGCAACCATACAGGCTCTTGCCGACCCTGCAAGCACTCCCACGACATTCGCCCGTCCCGGACATATAAACCCCCTCTACGCACAGGATAAGGGTGTACTCCGTCGTGCGGGACACACAGAGGCAAGTATCGATCTTGCCCGTCTCGCAGGACTCCAGCCTGCCGCTGCCCTCATAGAGATAATGAATGAGGATGGTACAATGGCACGTATGCCCGAACTTAAAATACTTGCGGCAGAGTACGGCCTTAAGATTATATCCATAAGCGACCTTATAAAGTACCGTCTGAAACAGGAATCACTCGTGGAGCAGGGCGAAGAGGTCGATATGCCCACAAAATACGGCCATTTCCGCCTGATACCCTTCAGACAGAAGTCTACCGGTCTCGAACATATAGCACTCATCAAGGGTGAGTGGAAAGAGGATGAACCTATACTCGTCAGAGTACACTCTTCGTGCATGACAGGCGACATCTTCGCCTCGCAGCGTTGCGATTGCGGTGCGCAGCTCCACAAGGCAATGCAGCTCATCGAAGAGAGCGGAAAAGGAGTGATAGTTTACCTCAATCAGGAGGGTCGCGGCATAGGTCTTATGAACAAGATGAAGGCCTACAAGTTGCAGGAAGAGGGTATGGACACTGTTGATGCCAACCTCTGCCTCGGATTCAAGGCCGATGAGAGAGATTATGGCGTAGGTGCCGAAATATTGCGCAGTGTGGGCGTCCACAAAATGCGTCTCATCACCAACAACCCCGTCAAGCGCATAGGTCTCGAAAGCTACGGACTCGAAATTTCAGAAATTGTAAGCTGCGAAATTGCCCCCAACAGTTTCAATTCGCGTTACCTGCATACAAAGGCAGAAAGAATGGGGCATACACTACATTTGAATGAAGAATAATTTATAATATACATAACACCATGAACCAATTATCAGACCGTCTCAACAGATTATCACCCTCGGCAACATTGGCAATGTCCCAAAAAAGCCAAGAGCTAAAAGCACAAGGTGTAGATGTTATAAACATGAGCGTGGGAGAACCCGACTTCAACACTCCCGACGCTATAAAAGAGGCAGCAATAAAGGCAGTGAACGAGAATTTCTCAAGATACTCTCCCGTTCCCGGATACCCCGCATTGCGCAATGCCATAGTGGAGAAACTGAAAAATGAGAACGGCCTCGAATATACAGCCGCTCAAATATCAGTATCCAACGGTGCGAAGCAGTCAGTCTGCAACGTGATAATGGCACTTGTAAACCCCGGTGACGAGGTTATTGTTCCCGCTCCCTACTGGGTAAGCTACCCCGAAATGGTGAAGCTCGCCGACGGTACACCCGTAACAATGTATGCAGGTATAGAGCAGAACTTCAAGATAACAGGCGCACAGCTTGAGGCTGCAATCACTCCCAAGACCAAGATGCTCATTCTCTGTTCACCCTCAAACCCTACAGGTTCGGTATACAGCAGAGAGGAACTTAAGGAGCTTGCAGCAGTGCTTGCAAAATACCCCAATGTATTTGTCGTTGCCGATGAAATTTACGAGCACATCAACTACATCGGTCGCCACGAGAGCATTGCGCAGTTCGAGGAGATACGCGACCGTGTAATCATCGTTAACGGTGTTTCAAAGGCATACGCAATGACAGGATGGCGCATAGGCTTCATTGCAGGTCCCGAATGGATAGTAAAAGGCTGCAACAAGTTGCAGGGACAGTACACCAGCGGCCCCTGTTCAGTGTCGCAGATGGCATCCGTAGAGGCGTATGTAGGTTCTCAGGAACCTGTGGCAGAGATGCAGAAGGCTTTTCAGCGCCGTCGTAACCTTATCGTGAAGCTCGCAAAGGAGATTCCCGGACTTGAGGTCAACGTGCCCGAAGGAGCATTCTACCTCTTCCCCAAATGCAGTTCATTCTTCGGCAAGAGCTACAACGGACAGACAGTAAAGGATTCAGACGACCTTGCAATGTACCTTCTCACCGAAGCACACGTAGCAACCGTAGGCGGTGCATCGTTCGGTGCTCCCGACTGCTTCAGAATGAGCTACGCTACCAGCGACGAGAATATCGTTGAGGCGATGAATAGAATTAAAGAGGCACTTGCTAAACTTAGCTAACGGATTGTTTGTCAATCTATTCTAAGTTACATATATATGAGGTTGACCGGGAAGTTGGTAAAAATAAACTTTTCAGTCAGCCTCATAGAGTATAAACCTTACACAAACAGGTAACCATGAGCAAAAAAGTTTTTGTATCGGGATGTTACGATATGTTGCATTCGGGGCACGTTGCCTTCTTCGAAGAGGCATCCTCATACGGCGACCTCTATGTAGGCATAGGCTCCGATCGCACGATACACGACCTGAAGAACCGCAAAACCATCAATACCGAGCGTGAACGTTTGTATATGGTTAAGGCCATACGCTACGTAAAGGATGCCTTTGTAAACTCCGGCAGTGGCATTATGGACTTTGCCGAGGATGTCAAACGCTTGAAACCCGACATATTTTTTGTCAACAGCGATGGATATACTCCCGAAAAGCGCCGCTTCTGCGACGAGCATGGCATTGAACTAATTGTCAGTAACCGCGAACCGGCCGCTGGCCTTCCCCGTCGCTCGACAACTGCATTGCGTCAGGAGTGTAACATACCCTATCGTATTGACCTTGCGGGAGGATGGCACGACCAATTGAGTGTCAACAAACTTTGTCCGGGCGCTGTAATAACCATCTGCATAGAGCCCGATTATGAGTTCAACAACCGCAGTGGCATGAGCACCTCATCGCGCAAGGCTGCAATGGAGATGTGGCACGTTGACATTCCCGAAGGCGACCGCGAGACGCTTGCCAAAATGGTATTCCGTTACGAGAATCCTCCCGGAGCCACATACATCAGTGGTTCACAGGATGCAATAGGAATAGTGATGCCGGGACTGAATCGCCTCGACTACGACAACGACTATTGGCCCATACACATAGAGAGTGTAACAGATTCGAAAATCCTCGATTTTATCGAGAATAATATATGGATAATTCCCCTCTCGCCCCGCGTGAGCGACTATGATGTCCTTGAGGGTACAAATATCACCATCGAAGGTGCAAAGGCTCTTGCTGCCGCTACAGAGAGATGTTGGAAGGCACTGACTGCTTGCGATGTTGATGAATGGGGCAAGGCATCAAAGGAGTCTTTCTACGCACAGATAGCAATGTATCCCAATATGGCGCCTCGTGAAGTGCTCGACAGCATAGAGCTTTACAAGGAGAAGGTCAAAGGCTTCAAGATTACCGGAGCCGGTGGCGGAGGATACCTTGTGCTCATAAACGATACTCCTGTGGAGAATGCATTAAAGATAAGAATAAGAAGAAGTTAATTTATAAAGAAATGACAAGAATATCAATCACTCTTTTCGCGCTGTTGGCAAGCATCGTCTCAATGGCGCAAGATTGGTCGGCAGCAGTCGCAAAGGCAAATGGAGATAAGAATTTCTCCTCAGCCTCAGTGGCGGTGCTGCTCGACAGTATCGGTGTAAGTGTAACGGACAACGGCTCCGGCAGTTTCACCATCCACAAGGCACTGCGCATACAGGACAGACGCGGTGCTCTTGCCCACCGCGTGCTTGTGTACGACTACGACCCTCTGACAGCCTCTGCACAGTTCGACAAAGTAACAGTCTATGGCGCCGACGGCACAGTGCGCAACATCGACACAGCAACTACCTGCGACTATGCAGCCCCTGCCCGCGCCATCTATTGGGGTGCGCGACAGATAATGATAGAGCTTGGCGAGCTTAATCCCGGCGACATTGTAGATTACACAATCAATAAAAAGGGCTTCACATACGCCCTGCTTGCAGATATTCCCGCCGACGACGATGAGCGTTTCGTGCCCCCTATGCGCGGAGAATTTTACGACATTGTCCCCTTCTGGGTTGATTATCCTACCGTTAAGAAGGTGTACAGCGTGAGTGTGCCCGATGGCAAGCCCGTACAGTATGAATTCTATCAGGGCGAGTGCAGTTCGTCGGTACGCAAGAGCGGCGGCCGTAATCTCTACACATTCTCACAGTCGATGACACTCCCCTTCAAGAGCGAAAAGAATATGGTGGCACTCTATGATGTTGCCCCCAAACTGATGCTCTCTTCAACTGAAAAATGGGAGGACAAGTCTCTGTGGTTCTATGGAGTGAACGAGGATTATGGCAGTTTCGAGCCTACACCTGAGGCACAGAAAAAGGTTGACGAACTTCTGAAAGGTGTAAAAGACAATATGCAGAAAATCTCCATCCTCACCCACTGGGTAGCCGACAATATGCGCTATTCCGGTATTCCTATGGGTAAGGGCGAGGGCTACACGCTGCACAACACAAAGATGAACTTCACAGACCGTTGCGGCGTCTGCAAGGACAAGGCAGCCCTGCTCATCTCCATGCTGCGTATGGCAGGCTTCGAGGCTTACCCTGCAATGACAATGGCAGGCTCGCGCATTGAGACAATCCCTGCCGATCACTTCAACCACTGCGTTACGGTGGTTAAGCTCGAAGATGGCACATATATGCCCCTCGACCCCACATGGGTACCATTCAAGCGCGAGCTATGGTCGAGCGCCGAACAGCAGCAGAACTACCTTCCCGGTATTCCCGAAGGTTCCGACCTCTGCATCACACCCGTATCGGACCCCATGAACCACTATCTGAAGATAAATGCAAAGACTGCACTGTCGCCCGATGGCACTCTCACCGGAGAATTTACAGTAAACGCCGAGGGACAGTCTGACGGCTCTGTACGTTCACCTTTCCTTCAGGGATACGCCGACCGCATCTACCGTTCGCTTGAGAACCAGTTGCTCGCAGTATCGCCTCAGGCTATACTCACAGGCTACAGTTGCAAGGATGCAAAGGATTACCAAAAGGCGCCTATCGAGCTTAAGATTACATTCACAATCCCCTCATATGCCACAGTGGGCGAGGGTGTGATAATGTGCAAGCCTCTTGTATTCTCAGGCCTCTACAGCGGTGTATGTTCGTTCCTCAGAGTGGACACAAGCGTCAAGGAACGCAAATATGCCTTCAAAGATGCCTGCTCGCGCTACGTTGAACTTAAGGAGACAATGACACTGCCTAAGGGCTACAAGATGGTGCAGGATGCAAAGAGCCTCTCGTCTGAAGGAGAGGTTGCAAGCGCGTCGGGCAGCATTGCTCAGGAGGGCACAAAGCTCCGCGCCGAGCAGAAAATATCACTTGGCAAACGCGTCTACGAGGCTTCCGATTGGGCACAGTTCCGCGGAGCAGTGAATGCATTCAAGGAGATGACAAACGGAGTATTGGTTTTTGAGAAGAAATAATCCTATGAAAAGAAATATAATTTTTGCATTGGCAATGATGTTCGCCATACAGCTGTTTGCCGCAGCAGACGGAACATACAAGAAGATAATAAACGAATATACCCTTACAACCGACGGAGGTATCACACAGAAGGTAACAAAGGTGTTGCGATACAATACACACCACTCCTTCTTCACACTCTTCGGAGAGACATTCGTGGTATATAATCCCGAATACCAGAAGATAAAGGTAGACACCTCCTACACAGTGCAGAAGGACGGAACTGTGATAAAGACACCCGCAAATGCCTTCAACTATGTGCTTCCCTCCATTGCAGCGAAGGCACCCGATTACAATAAGCTGACAGAGCTTGTAATCACCCACACAGGCCTTGAACTTGGTGCGACAAGCTACCTTGAGTACACCATAACCACCGAACCGGGCGTTTATGGCTCTCTTGACATTGACGAGGTTATAGGCGTTGCAGGAGCGGATATTGATAAATATCAGGTAATAGTGAATCTCCCCGAAGGAACCGACCTCCGCTGGAGCCTCACCGATTCTAAGGTGAAGCCCACAGTGAAGGGTGGCCGTTACACATGGACATTCAGTGGTGTAAAATCGGCAAAGGGCGAAGAGAACACACCCTATGGATACGGCGGCGTACCCCATCTGTCGATAACAACATCGCAGAGCCTTGCCGACAATCTGATGCCTCTCACTATTGAGACACGCGACCTGCGCCGTGCTCCCCGCGAATATATGCAGGGAGCAACCAATGAAACTCAGCGTGCCGAAGCTATTCAGAAATACATTGTCAACGGATTGGGTAGCTGCAAGGTACAGCCCTTCCTCACAGCAAACAGCGTACGTCAGTGCGGTAGAGTGATGGAGACAGCCTACGGTACGGAGGCAGAAAAAGCTCTTGCCATGGCTAAGCTGATGCGTGCCGAAGGATTGGGCGCACAGGCTGTGGTAGCTTTCCCTGCTGCTCAGGAGGTAAAGACCATACGCAACGTTGCAGAATATATGGTACTCTGCGGCGGCCGTCTCTACTCGGTACGTACTCTTGGCGAGTCGCTTCTCAAGTGGCGCACATCGCAATACTCGATATTCGACCTTGCGGGCAATGCCATTGCGATGGAGCCTACCGATACCGAAATTACCCTCACAGGCAATGTAACCCTTTCTGCCAAAAAAGCTGTTCAGGACTACAAATTCGACGTAACTCCTTTGCGTGGCAACGACAACCGCCGCACCTTCTCCGAAGAGAGCAAGATAGCCGAGAATGGTGGATATATAACCTATACTCTTCCCTCGCCCGCCACAGGATGCGTAGACAAATGGAGTATCACACGTCTGAACAAGGAACGTACTGCGGCATTTGCCATCCCTTATAAAGTAAACGAGAAGAACGAGTACACAATCGCCCTCGATGGTGTAACCTCGGTAACAAAGAATGTAAGCAAGAGCATCAAGAACTCTGTCGGCAGTGTGAATATCTCCATCGTCAACGAGAGTGGCAAGATTGTCATCAAGCGTTCAATTGCTCTCAACATGGATATTATTCCCGCAGGAAAATACAAGGAGTTCTACGAGATTATGAGACTCTGGAACAATCCTGCCTACCGCAAGGTTGTTGCAAAGAAGTGATATTATGATAAATAGCAACCGGCACTCCTGCTTCTTAAAGCGGGAGTGCTGTGTTTAAATAGGAACAACATGAAAATTTCATTTGCATTTGTAGTGTGCGTACTGCTGTTTTCGGGCTGTTCAATCGGCGACAATAAAAACAGTGGTGTAGAGAAAGTCATCGCTTGCGAGGAAGAATTTAATAAAGCAGAATTTGGTTCTTATCTGTCTCAGTTTGCAAAATTCGATGGCAATGGACTTGATGAATCGTTCTTTACTCTCCGTAAGCAATTTCCCAACGAAAAGTGGTGTCCTGAAATAAGTCAGTCCCTTTTTTCTGCATATTTACCGCACTCTTGCGACACTGATGAAAAGGAGTATTGCTATAGGCCCTGCTACAGGATTGAGATGAAAAACTATCATCTTCTGTCAATGAAAAGGGAGAGATATTCATACGACGACAACATACTGGCAACATACAGCAAGCAAGGAGATATTATCGATATGGTAGTCTTGGGTGTGAGTGAAGGCGGAGCATCTGCATATAAGATTGAACCTGTGAATGAAAACGAAATCACTTGCATACAATATAAATTCAAAGATATTGAAAGTGCCTATGAAGGCGATTGTGATGTTTTTGTGTATAAAGTAACTTTGGACGACAATGGTATAATAGGTAAAAACCTAACAAATGAGGAGAAGAATGTAAAAGTATCGTTGCTTAATCCTTAATAGTTTGACGATGAAACATACAATATTTTTTATAGCGTATATCATGCTGCTTTCGGGCTGTTCAGGCACTCCGGTCAGTACCAAAGGCATCGCTTGCGTGGAAGAGGCTAATAAATCAAAGTTAGACTTTTTCATTACACAATTTGCTCAATATGGCAACAAGCTGCCGGATAAATCTTTTTTCAGAGTAAGGGAAAAATATCCAACTGAAATATGCAGTCCCGAAATTAACAAGTATTTTTTCTCTTTCCTGTTGCCTTATGATGATGATTGGGATTGTGTAGTAAAAGAGCTTTATTACAGACCTTGTTACAGAATAGAGCAAGATAACTTCCATTTGGTTGCAATGGAGACCTGCTGCGATGTGGTAAAGAGCGGCGGTTATCCCTGCTGTTATAACATCTTGGCAACATACGGCAAGAATGGGAAATTCATAGACTTTGCCACAGTTGGCAAAAGTAGCGATATTGAATATTGCAGAATAGAACCGGCAACCGGCGAATATGAAATGATTTATACCCAATATCGCTTTGATGATGTTGAAAGTGTATACAACGGCGAGGGTGAGATTTCGGTATATAATGTAGCTGTGGATAGCAATGGCGCAATAATCAAGCGTCTGCTTCGTAAAGGAAGGGGGAGACTTGTGTCCGAGTGAGCATGTACTCAGGCAACTTTAAGCGCATCACTGATGCTTATACTCAATCCTTCGCGTTACAAACGCGAAGGGACGCGGCAGAAATATTTGCAGAAAACAATGAAAAAGGTTGTAGTTGTACAACCATATTGAAAACATTTTGTATATTTGCACTGAGTGATACTAAATAAGGTGATGTATGAAATATCTTAATATTAAGAAGGCTTTGACTGCATGGCAAGAGTTGCAACCACTATCCGAAAAGGATAAGGATAGACTTAGTCGTCGTTTCACAGTGGACTTCAACTATAATAGCAACCACATAGAAGGTAATACGTTGACTTATGGTCAGACGGAAATCTTGTTGTTGTTCGGCAAGGTGATTGGAGAGGCAAGCGTGCGTGATGTTCAAGAGATGACAGCAAGCAATGTGGGTTTACGAATGATGACAGAAGAGGCTAAGGTAAAAGAAACTCCTTTGACGCAAAACTTTATTAGAACACTACACCAGACATTACTTCGTGAGGATTATACGGTATATCGTAATTTGCCAGGTGGAGTTCAGACGAGCTATGTAATACATGCCGGGCAATATAAAACACGTCCTAATAGTGTGATTACACGATATGGTGATAGATTTGAATATGCTTCACCCGAAGAAACTCCCAGTCTGATGGCAGACTTAGTGGATTGGTATAACAAGGCAGAGCAAGAGGGTAAACTTACACCTGTAGAGTTAGCAGCATTGTTCCACTATCGTTATATCCGCATTCACCCCTTTGAAGATGGTAATGGTCGTATTGCCCGACTGATGGTAAACTTTATTCTTACTCGCCATGATTATCCGATGATTGTAGTCCGTAGTCGCAAGAAGAGTGAGTATTTGGAAGCTTTACATCAGGCAGATCTTGAGGTTGGCCCCCTACCAAGTGATGGAGCACATGCTGACATTAAGAATATCCGTCCGTTCCTGAAATACTTCAATGATTTGGTCGCTACCGAAGTATACAATGACGTCTTGTTTGTAAGCGAGAAGAATGAGAATGTTTGGTGGTATGATGGCGAACGAATAGCCTTCCGTACTCCTAACTACACGAAGATATTAAATGCTATGCGAACCTATCCTACATTGACACTTGCTGATATGAAAGAGATTACCGGTATAAGTATTGCTGCCATTCAGAAATTACTTGTTCAATTGATCCAAAAGAAATATGTCGAGCGTGGTGAGAAGGATGGTAGTTGGAGAGTGTTTTTGACACAATGAAGAAATTAAAATATGTGGTAAATATGATGTTGACTAATTATTCATACAAACAACTCGCTTATTTGTTGGGTTGTTATGTGGTAACAGCCGATAAGGAGATAAATGAGCATGAATTAAATGTATTAGATTCATACTTGGATTTATCTGATAAAACTGAATTGCACCAAAAGAGAACTGAAATTTTTGCAGATGATGAAACTTGTATAAACGAAAAAGATTTATATAATTATTTACGCCTCAAAAATCTTTCGAATGCAGAGAAAGAAGAGATTGTAGACTTGATTGTTAGAGTAGCATATGGCGATAATTTTGTCTCTCGACGCGAGTACGAAATTATAGGAAATGTGAGCAAGGCGTTAAATATCGATGTCGAGGCTATAATTAATCGAGAGGCATCGCTCTCTGATGAACGTATCGAAAAATTGCGTTTATCAAAATTGCAGCGAATTGTGGGAACCGTCGAAAATACATTATATGATGTTTTAAACCACAATAGTAAGGAAAAATTAATTGATTGGCTGTTGGGGAGTTTGGGCTATTCTACTGCAATTGAGGATATAACAAATAACGCTATTGTAGACTTTGATAGAGTATCTAGAATTATTGGTGACATTAATGCCGATTTGAAGACAGCCAATGATAAATTGGCTGGGGCAGTTAAAGAAAAAATCTCATCTAAAGATGTGTCGGAGGTAGTGCAGATTGTGCAATCGATTAGTGCGGATTTTCAAGAGATGCTCAATACATCATTAGTGAAGAATGTAGAGGTATTAGAGAAGAAAAAAAGAAATATTCGGTACTTTACAATTGCGTTTATGGGTAGAACTAAGGCCGGTAAAAGTACCTTGCACAAGGTTATTACCCAACAAGATAATGATGATATAGGTGTTGGAAGATTGCGCACAACAAGATTTAATAGAAGTTGGTATTGGAATCTGTTGCGAGTAGTGGATACTCCAGGAATTGGCGCGCCAGGAGGTGATGTTGATACAGAAATAGCAAAGTCAATAATTGATGAGGCGGATATTATATGTTATGTAGTTACAAGTGACTCAATTCAAGAAACAGAGTTTGACTTTTTTGAAACTATAAAAGAACGCAATAAGCCTCTATATATTATTCTCAATGTCAAAAGTAATCTAAACCAAAGTGTTAGATTAAAAAGGTTTTTAGATAATCCACTTGCTTGGCGTGAGGATGGTGGCCCTCAAGCAATTGAAGGACACATATCTCGTATTCATGATAAATTGGATGGAAAGTACAATATGGATGCAATCGAGATTATTCCTATGCACTTGCTGGCTGCACAATTAGGACTATCTGGCGAATTTGACGAGCAAACATCGAAACTGCTTATCGAGGGTTCAAATATTATAACATTTATAAGGTCAGTAAAGAGCGAAGTTCACAAGTCTGGAGATATTAAAAAAAGCTTGAGCGTAATTGATGGTACTGCCTATCAAATCAATACGATGTGCTCTATGATTGAGGAGGATTGTAAACAATTGAATGATGGAGTAGAAGCATTAAAGCAGAAGCGAGATAAGTTTAAAAATTTTATAGATACGGAGAATACGCGTATACAAAGTGATGTGAACACAATATTCGAAGGTGTAAGAGCTGAACTACACAATAGAGCAGACTTGTTTGCACGAAACCATTATGAGGATAAAGAAGCTGGTGAGAAATGGCAAAATGACGAAGTCGTAAAATCTAAATACTCAAAATTAAACCATAAACTTGAGGCGAGAATGAATGATTTTAGCGATAAGGCAAAGGCTGAAATGGAAGAATTGGCTTCGGATATAGAGTTTTTATTCAATGCGCCACAAAGAAGTGATGGAATTAAGGGTGAAAGCATAACCAATACTCGATTAGGAGTTGGAATTATTGGAAGTATAATTACGGCCGTAGCTCCGTTTGCAATTGCAAATATATGGAATCCTGCAGGATGGGTTGTAGCGTTAGTGACAATAGGTGTTGGATTGGGAGTTTCATTTATCACCTCTTTATTTACATCAAAAGCTGAGAAAATAAGAAAAGCAACAGAAAAATTAAAAGGTCAGTTGGATGAATCAATTGACAATTCAATCGATTCTATTCAATCGGAAGCTCTTGCAAGTACGGAAGAATCAGTAGCTAAAATGTATAAATCCATAAATGATATTTTATCGGCATATATACTAAATGTTCAAAATATTGTCAAGCAATTGCAAAGCCTTATTGAAACTTGCAGATCGAATGAAGATTCTATAAATTCGCTTATAGGATTAAGGATATTGGAATTTGCAGGTGTAAAACAAAATAAAAAAAAGATTAACGCCGCAACCAATACCGAACTTGCTAAACTCTTTCCTGTAAAAAGAGATTGGCGGGAGCAGTCATTAACATACTTATATGATATTCCCCTTTCGGAGAACAAAAGACAAAACATAGAACAAGCAACCCAAATGAAAATCTTAAGAAGCTAAAATATGAATACAAAAATTAATTATGCCAAATATCATGAGTGTTTGATGGCATTAAGAGAAAAGACGGAAAAGTTGCTTTTGGGGACCGATAATGAGAACTTAGTGATTAAGATGTCTGAAGAGTTGACAACTTCAGATGAAAGAAAAGAACTGCGATTGGCGTTTGTGGGTCAATATAGTTCAGGTAAATCTACTATTATCTCTGCATTAACAGGACGAAAAGATATCAAAATAGATGCGAATGTCGCAACCGACATAGTTTCAGAATATCGCTGGAATAACATTGTATTAATGGATACTCCGGGAATTCTGGCTGGTAAGGTTGAATCTCACGATGAGGCCACTAAGGCAGCATTAAAAGAATGCGACTTGATATTTTATGTGATTACAAGTCAGCTGTTTGACGATGTTGTTTTTAACAACTTTATTGATCTTGCCTACAATCAGCACTTCGCTGATAAAATTTTCATTGTTGTTAATAAAATGGGCATGGAGGCAGGCGATTTTGATCAGTTGTCTGCAATATACACATCGTCATTGGCTAAGATTTTTAGCGAACGAGGATATAATGTAGATGAGTTTCCGATAGCATTTATTGATGCCGCTGATTTTATTGAGGGAGAGGATTCTGGTGACGAAGAATTTATAGAACTGAGTAATTTTGAACACTTTGTTGACATGCTTAATGCGTTTGTGTCGCAGAAAGGTGTTATTAAGAAACAGTTTGATACACCAATCCGAATACTTCAAAGTTATTTGAAGAACATAGTGGTGTCGTCTATTGATAAAACGTTGTCTGATTTTTACACTCAATTTGAGATGAAGCTCAGTTTTAGTATGAAAGAAATGAAGCGAGATGTAAACAATCTCTTGTCTGCATTTGATTCATCAGCTATGGCAGAGGTAATAAAATTGTCAGATGGTATAGGCTTATTAAAAGAAGCAGAGTGGAATCTACAGCAAGAGGAATTAAATAAAAAATTAGGGTTGATAATTGAAAATACATCAATACAGATTGATGAAGCTATTAACCAAAATTACGAAAGATTACTCAATGATATAAACGAGTTTGGAGATAAAGATTCGTTGGTTAGATATTGTGATGAGATCGAAACGAAAATTAACTCACCTAAAGTAAGCATTGAGGAGAAAAAAAGCCTTGAAACACAAAGAAGATGCCTTGATCTTTTAAGGAATGGTGGTTCACAAGTTAGTAAACTCGCCCCAAATGTAAACAAGTTTTTTGGAGGTGTAAGTCAAGCTTCAGGTTCAACACTTCATGAACTCGTTTTGAATGTCGGACACTTCTTTGGTAAATCATTTAAGCCATGGGAGGCTGTAAAATGGGCTTCTAATATTGCCAAAGTGGCAAAGTTCGCTATCCCTGTAATTACTGCAGGAATAGATATATGGATGCAAGTTAGAGAGGATAAAAAGGAGTCGCAAAGATTGAAACAGATTCAAGACTCAAAAGAGCAACTTGTAACATCATATCAATCTGAAATTAATAAAGTAAAGTCTCAATTTGAACAATATATGGGTGTTATACTTGATAATTATATTAATAAGCGTAATGAGGTTAACAAGTCAAAGGATGAATTAATTCAAATGTCAAGGAAGAATGCTCAACTTTCAAATTCTATAAGAGAACTTGAGGACGAGTATGTCGATTTTATCGAGATTATTGATAACGAGAACTAATCCTATTTATTATTATTACTGTCCGCTAAACATGATAATTTTCTCTCAACTCCTTGAAAAAGAGGAGTTGAGAGAACTTTTATTTTGGACAAGCCCCCTATATGAATTTAATGTCTCTTCCGGTGGTGGTTCGGCAGCTTCTATTAGCATCAGTTTAAGGTCTTCCTCCGGTTTATTGAAGAATGTCTGCATATTGAGATAATACATCAAAACAATTCTGACCATAG
>SUXT01000012.1 GCA_015060835.1 Bacteroidales bacterium | reverse complement strand
AATATTATTTGGTTTTTGTCGTAGTTTATTTTAATTCTTAATGAGTAAAATGAGTAAAATAGAACTACGACAAAAACCAAATAATATTTAGGTAAGCCTGGCATTATTTCGCTCGTTTGCACTATCTTTGCACTATAAATTGCAAAAATAGTCAGCATTAAAATTGAATAACATGAAAAAGATCACATTTATACTCCTGCTGCTTATAGGCATAACACCGGCATTTGCCCAAACAGCGAACACAATCAAGGAAAAGCAGGGGACTGAAAAGCGCGAGAAGAAATATGCCGATATAAAGTTCGAAAAGAAGACGCACAACT
The DNA here is from genome assembly GCA_015060835.1 of Bacteroidales bacterium. Taxonomy (GTDB): domain Bacteria; phylum Bacteroidota; class Bacteroidia; order Bacteroidales; family Bacteroidaceae; genus HGM04593. The sequence goes on along the minus strand of SUXT01000012.1, from coordinate 42,804 downwards.
TCGGTACGTTTGCAGCGGATACCGCCCTGCTCCATTGTGAGTTCAAATTCACAAACACCGGCAATGCCGACCTATACATCCATCAGGCATTTGCTTCGTGCGGATGCACCGCGCCCGAAATTCCCACCCATGCCATAAAGCCCGGAGAAAGCGGAGTTATAAAGGTTGAATACAACGGAATGCGCAAGGCGCCCGGAAATATGCGCCGCAGTATAACCATCCACACAAATGCCAAGGAGGAAATGGTAAAATTATATATAACGGGAAAGATGCTTCCCCGCGACATTGAGGAGGTGCCTGTAGTAACCGTTGACGAAAACGATTAGTTCTGATTTACATCTACCTTTGAGATAAAAAATTTCCTGCACTTGAATTTACTTTCAGTGCAGGAACTTTTTTACTATTTTATGATAACCATCGTTGCTCCGAAGCCGTACTTCTGGAACGAAGCATCCTGGGAAATGCATCGCGGATATTTGCGGCGCAACTCCTGAGATATCGCATTGCGTAGCACGCCTTCACCCTTTCCGTGAATGAATACTATCTTCTTGCCCTTTTCCTTCAAGTGTGCGTCTAATGTCTTGCGCACCACTCCAAGCTGGTAATTGAGAATATCGAAATTGTTCATTCCTGCAGTAGTCTCCAAAAGCGAATCGGCATGCAGGTCTACTTCGAGAATATCACTACCCTTCTGCAATTTAGGCTGTTGCTTCTGTTGGGGGGCTGTGTCGCCTTTTTTCTTCTCAATGATTATGCGCTGCATCTCCTCGGCATCAGTGAACACCTCTTTCACAGGCTTGTCGTCCACAATGATGTCGTAAAGCATCGCACCCTCCTCGAAGAAGGGATTCTCCTTGAAAAGATGCAGTTTGTAGAATTTCACAGTATTTATGCGGCGCTCTACATTCACAGCGGGTTTAAGGACAAAACTTCTATCCTCCTTGAAGGGAAGTATCTGCACGCAGACATGCTCCATGGATGAGAGGTCGTCGTAGCCGAATTCCTCTATAAAGCACTTTGAGTCGGGCTGCAGAAGACCACATCCGCGCACACGCCAGCTACGGCCCTCGGCAGAGGAGTATGTGTAGTAGACGGCGTAGTTGCTGTCGTTTATAAGGTAGGCTTCGAAACGTGTCTTCGACAGTGCCTTCTCGTCCATAGGCAGAAAGGCAAGATGGACATTCAGTCTTTCACCCTCGGGACGCTCTTTGGGACGATAGGTAACCACAGGTTCATCGTCGTAAATCTTTTCGGACTTCGCTCCCTTGCTGTCGGTGCGCACCTGTTTGGGTGCTTCGGGCTTGGGAGCAACTGTCTTTTTCTCGAAATTGTACTCGTTGGTGTCTATTGCCACACATTCGCTTATGGGCATGGGAATCTCGAATCCGTCCTCGCCCTCTACGAGTACCATATCTTTACCGCGGAAGCCGGTAACAACACCGCCGCCTGTCTCGTGAATAAATCGTACTTTATCTCCTATTCTCATGATTCTATTTTTCATTTATTCTTACCGTCTGCAAAATTAGCATAAGACAATAGTAGAACAAAATAAATCGCCCGATTTATTTTGTTCTACATTTAGAAGCTGTTTGAATAAAAGCGCGAATATAGAATTATTTTCTAATAAAATTCAAACAGCTTCTTAGATGAGAGATTTACTGAGGGACAACTGCCGGCGGTGCATCCGGTTGCATTGCGGCATCTTCCGCCATTGACGCTTGCCCACCACCCTGCTGCATACCTTGTTGCAAAGCCGCCATCATTTCGGGAGGAATACCCTCCATTGCTTTTCCCTGTTGCAACTGTTGCTCGTTGCGCTTGACTGCCTCAAGAATCTTGCGGGCATAGGGGAAACTGCAATTTTCGAGCACTGTCTTCACATCCACTGCATGGGAGCGGAAAAGCTCCATAAGAAAGTCGTTGGCAAGCATCTGATAGGCGGGAGTGTTGTATCCTTCGGCTATCGTGAGGTCAATCTCGGCATTCTGCACTTTGTCGGGGTTGTAGTATTTTGCCTCCTCGCTATAATCCTTGCCGGCAAGCTCTATGTGGCGCTGTTCGTTGTAGAACTGCTGTATGGTCTTCATCAGCTTCGTGTCGCGTCGGCGGCGGAAGGTGCGGTAGGCCTCGAAGAGTCCTCTCAGATTGAGCGAAGAACTCTGAATCTGTTGCGCATAGAGGCTCGCAGGAGTACCCGACTTGGGCGCCTGTCCCTGCATGGCACTGTTTACACCCGAAATTTCGTTGATAAGCCGCAGCTGAAGGCTCAGAAGTTCAAAGTCACCGGCTACCGATGCACCACTGTTATACTGCCGCACAACACCGTCGATGCTCTGTCCGGGCTTCAGTTTCACAAAGAGCACACCATTGTAGCGCACATATTCGTCGATGACCTCTTCGCGCGACATGCTCTCGAAGGCATCATCGTCCACCACAAGTACACCCTTGGAGGATGTTCCGCGAATGAAGTCGATGAGCGTGGCAGTGCGGTTGATGGCACGCTGCTGGTCGATGAACTGCTCGACAAAATTGCCCAACCGTCCCTGTATAAGAGGATAGAGGTGAAGCACATAATTGTGCTCGCCGTGCCAATAGGGGCTGCGTCCCTCCTGAAGTACATCGCCCATAGGAGTCATGTATCGGTAGTACCAATAGCGCTCGGTAGCGAAATTGTACTCTACAAGCAACAGGTCGTCCTCGCCTATTCCCAACTGAGAGGCACGCTGTCGCCGGCGCTCGTTCTCTGCATCGAATTTGCGCCGCTCGGCATCGTTGTAGGGAGAATATCCCCACGTACCTCTCAATGGGTCGTTCCACCGGTAAGCTTCGCGCGAATCGAGATGCCAACCGAGAATTACACGGCAGAGGTCGTTGCGCGAGGGTGTGTAAAAGGACAACTCCCTACTCTCGTCGCCCTGAACACCTCGATTGCCCGCATGGTAATACTCCGAGTCCACAGAGTAGGCATTGCGGATAAACTCCTTATCCTCGGCCGAGCGTGCAAAGTGGGCAATAACATCGTCGAGCGGCATATCAAACAGCTCGCCGATGCAATTTATATCCCACTGCCTGACGTCTTCGAGATTGGTGTTGAAAAACAGACGGGCCGGGTTTACACTATAGACCCACACATCGCACTTGTCTTTTGCAGCATTCATGCCATACTCGATGCGCTGTGCAGTCATTCCTCCATTCAGAAGCATGCGCATGGAGTCGGAATCGACCTCCTCCATCTCGTTGATGTCGTGCACATACTCAATGGCAATGCTCATCATCTCTCCCACCGTGCTCTCGTTCTGTTCGCGTGCAACGCACACGGGGCGCGTAAGATGCTGACGCAACTGACCGTCGATGTTGCTCAGTATTGGGGCAATCATGTTGTTCTTCAGCGGCACTTTACCATTCTTTTTTATAAGGTCGCCCTCTGTCATCCAGCGTCCCGAATCGGGGTCTGTGACATAATCGCCCCACTGGTCGCCGTAGCTGTACATGAGGCTGCGCCGCATTTTGCGGCGCGCCTCATCCAGAGAGTACCAGCACGAGGCACACTTTTCGAGAAAGGCTGTTTCCCTTTTATGTCCCTTCGGGAGCCTCTCTTCCCCATTGCTGTGCCCTGCTCTTACTCGACGATTCAAAAACTTGTTCATCTATGCTGATAGTTTTAGTTTACACAATCAATCATCATTGTAGCCGAAAATACGGATGTAGTCGTTCCAACCTTCAGGATTTTTGGTGTCATTACCATCCATATATAAACCTCTGTCGTTGAATTTTCCTTTATTTGAACGATAATACTTCCACAATCCCATCTCCTTTATGATATCCAGAGGCCCTTTAAGCATCATATATAAATCGCCTACAGAATTGGGGCTGACCTGGCGTTCACGAGATATTGACTCGGTGTACATCGATGGGATTTTCCTTTCCTCCTCAGAGTAGTCGAAACGCTCTCCCACATTGCGTACCTCGACATTGCCCGACAGGGCGGATGGTGTGGCACGAATCATTGAGAGACGAAAATCATCGAACTTATCGGGGTCGCCGGGGACTTCGTTTATATTTTCAATGCCATAGTTTTCCCGTAATAATCCTTTTATGCGCCTTCCATTGTCGCCGTCGTAGTAATGATTACCGGGACTTCTCGCATCCAAAGTGTGAATCAGCGGCTCGTTGACCTGGTGGTAGAGTTCATCGGAAAGGAAAGGTTTCAAAGGGTATCCCTGAGAAAATCCTTCGTATGCCTGAATCATCTTTTGCATCTCCATAGCCACACTCTTGTTAAGAGCGTTTGTGCCGATGGCCTGACTGTTGATGTAGAGCGTCTTTTCACGGGGTGAATATTTCGAAAGCCCTCTGCCCATATTCCTATAGACAACATTTATATCCTTGAATTCGGGATATGCATCATAGAGAATATCATCGGGCACCGCGTCGGGAAGCTTTACACCCTCTCTTTCATACTTTCCTAACAAGGACTTGATTTTTTTCAGCTGACCCTCCATTGACGATGTCCATTGTATGGGTTCGCCGTATCTTACCTTTCTATATATATCGAATAGTTTAGGATGCTCGCGACGTAACTTCAAATCGGGATAATAATTTACCTCCATTCCGCTGTCGTCAATCTCGAATCTCCATTTGCCATCGGCACCTATCTCCCATCCGGTACTTCTTTTAATGCGTGCTGCGTCACTCTTTTTGCGATTCAGGAATTTTGCAGTGCTCAAGTCGCTTGAAAACTTATTCTTCTTCAAATTCTTGAGATTGGCTGCTCCCTTTTCACCGATGAAGCGGAATCTGTTTCTCATCATAGCCGAGCCCTCGCCATACGCACTCTCATACTGAGAATCGTCGAGATGGGAACTTCTGAAGGAGCCGAAGACGCTCTGACGATGCTGTTTTGCAGGCATTCTGTTCTCTATGGCCTTACGGTGTTGTTGCAGGAGCATCCTCAATCTGTTTTCGTCAATGTCCCTTATGGGTACACCAATGCGGTTGAGCGAAGATTGCAAAAAATATTTCATTTGACGCATCATGCTACGCTCAGCGGGTGTCTGGTCGAGTGTCTCAGTCATCCTTGCCAGATATTCGTCCAGTGCCTGTTCAATATTTGCGTAGCCCTCGCGTTGTACTCTTCTTACCTGTGCCTGCACTTCGGGAGTAAGACGGAAGTACATCTCGCCAAGCATATCTTCATAGGCTTTACCGAAAAGGTTGTCAAAGCCCTTGTGCCCTACAATCTCATGCAGAACAGTGAAATTGACATCCTCTACGTTCTCGTTCTGCGCAAGATTAACTACTACATCGTTTGACTTGGCATCGTGCCACCCCTTTGAACTTACTTTAAATCCGGATAAAGGATCGTTATAATCGTGTTCGTGAACATCGTAGACAAGTTTGATGTCGGTATTCAACTTCTTTGCAACATCCCTTGCCTTCACAGCCATACGGGCAAGATCGTCATGGCTGTACATGTGCATGGGGGTGGGATTGTATACGCCTCCGCGATTGATGCGCGGTTCACCGTCGGCAGGATAAGGGAATCCATGCTCCTTTACATATTCATATTCGTTGGGACGGAATATTCTGTATGATGACATGAGGTCGGGGTTACCCTGCGAGGGACGCATAGCAAAAGAACGATTGTATCTCTGCTCGTAATTTCTTATCTGGTCATCGGTGTAACCTTCAAAACCGTTTTCGGAAATAAGTCTTTGGGCATCGGCATGCATTTCGGACGAGACACCTTTCTGCAACTGCTCTGACTGAGAGCGTACGGCTGCCTCATATTCGGCAAGAGCATGGTTCTCGGCTTCGCTGCATTCCGAAACCCTTTTGTCTATGGAGGTGAGCAAAGTGCCCTTGGGTAGTCCGTATTTCTGCTCGATGCCCATACGGATGCTGTGCATCACGTTGCCGTGTTCGGCGTCGCTGTAGCTCGAACGATACATAATGTCATCGAGAAGCTGCATGTCGCGTGAACTCAGGGACTTGCCCTGCGCCTTACGGTACATGGCATTTGAAATTTCATTAACATCGACACCTGTTTCGCGGGCATATTCTCCGGCTTGACGGAAAAAGTTCTCAGAATCGATGCTTCGGCGCAATCCCTCTTCCAACGACGCTATGCGGTTGCGACGCAGAGCTCCGCTGTTGCGGTCGACAAATGCTTCGGCCTCGCTACGGTCGGCAAAGGGACGACGCTCCACTCTTCTGCCGAAGTTGTCCTTTATGTCCACCACAATGCCGGCATCAGTGGTGTTAATGCTGCAATCGACTCCTACAGGAGGTGTTGAAGTCATCTTGTTCTCGACGATATACAACAGTTTGGAACGTGTGGATGCCGAGAGATTCTCGCTTGACATAAGATTCTCGTAATTGCTTATGAAGTTGTTGCGCGACACTCCACGCAATCCGCCGTAACGGGGATTAAGGGCCTGCTCGACATGAGATATGAACTCTCCGGGATTGACACCGGCACTGCGCATCTCCTGCTGTTCAAGATGATTGAACGAAAGTTCGGGCCTCAGACGACCGTCGGCATTCAGTTTCTGCTGTGCTCCCCGAGGTCTCCAGTGGGCCATACGCATTGTAAGAAGTGTTGCTGCGCTCTCGCCAAAGTCGCCCAAGAGGTCGATGGGCTCAACCTCGACACCTGCAGCCAGTTTCTCTGCCTCTACACCGAGAGTAAACACTGCCGACTCGGCACTGAGCACACCGGCTGAAGCAAGCACTTTCTTCCCGCCTGTCAGTCCTTTGGCAGCCTGACGCAGGGGAGTACCGACAACACCAAGAGCCATACCTGTACCAAAGCCTTTGCCGAAAGCACCTGCGACCTTGCCTGCTGTGATACCTTCGCCGTAAAGCAGGTCGTCGACAACGCTGTTCGTAGCATCGTATGCGCCAAGAGTCAATCCTTGTGCTGAACCGCTCTGTGCAATTCGCGTACCCAATGTCTGCAAGAAATTACGGTCAACGATACGCGCAGCGACCTCACCGGTAAGTCCTCTCGAAGCTCCTCTTGCTGCCAAACGCGATGTGAGCCCTTTAGTAATCATGGAAGTGGATTTTCCGACAGCACCTCTGGCCAATCCTCCGAATCCGGCAAAGATACCTGTATCCAGTATAAGAGAACCTACACCGGCAGCGAAATTTTCGGCTCTGCCGGCATTGTAATTGGCCATACCCTCTCTGTCTATTTTTGTCTGCGTATCGGATTGGGCAAATTTGTCTATACCCCATTTGATGGCTTTACCTGTAACTGAGTTGTCTATGATGCCACGACCAATGTATTCAAGGCTGCCGGCAGGGGTGCTGCGCTTCACATAATCGCCATACATCCTGTTTTGCAGATTGGGTTCAAGTACATGTTTACGGTAAGCATCAGTGTCGAGACCTCCGTAACGGGCATATGCATCGGCTATCCTGTTCAGTTCGTCATTGTCGAGACGCTCCATAGTGTTGCCAATCACCCTTGCCGGATCGGCAGCATTGCGGGCTGCACCTATTGTAGCAAGCGGGTCGGCACCCGGAACGGCAGCATTTTCTCTGAATATTCCCGAGGCCCTATCTTCGGCGCTTTGACGCTGCTGAGTGAATTCGGGAAGCACCCTGTTTTGATAATATTCGTCGACAGCATCGTCTATTACATTATCCGAAAGAACAAACTGACGGCGACGGCGCTGCTCTGTGTCGGTCGGCACCAGATTTTCGCGAGCTATGTTTCTGTGAAACTCACTGCGCTGTTCTTTGTTGCCAAGCACATCCACTGTGCTGTTCACTCTGTCAAGCGTGGTTCCAACTTCGGCAAGTCCTTCGGAGGGAACAAATGCATCGGCCGATTCGATACCCTTTCCAGGCATACTGTCAAGAATCGTATCCATACGCTTCTTCTCTTTGGATTTTGAATAACCGTAAATCCCCCGGTTCTCTAAATTGTCGTTAAGCATAATTGTTTATTTTTTGTTTTTACTCATAAATTGTTTCTTTGAACTCTTATTCTCAGGCAATGATACCGAGAACGAAATTGAAGTGTTTCGATCGCCATTCCCGAGACCATCCATCAGTATGGATTTGCTCACTGACACATCATGCACATCGGCATTGCGCAAGGAGTCCATAATATCCTTATGTGCTTCGTCGTTGCATCTTGCGGGAGGTTCGTCGACGACATTTCCCCTGCTGCGCAACACTGTATCAAGCATTGAGGCAAGCAGGAATAGCTCCATCCGCTTGCTGTTTCTGTAACCTATCCTGCGTCTCATACACCACTTGTTGTTCCCTGATTATCTTTCGGAGTCTCCTCTTCTTTGCCCCATTTTGCACCTTTAACTGCGTCGGCAATGAGCGAGAGACCGCCTATAAGGTCGGCATCAGCCTGTTTCCTTACACCTCTGTTCCACGACATTTCGTTGCTGTTGATGGAGTTCATGTTGCTCAAATGTTGTGCGTCGACTCCATTCCGGCGCTCACTTTCACTCGCTGCGAGATTGGTCAACAATCCATCCATTGATCGCAATCCTTCGGCTGATGCTGCCAAGGAGTACTCAGGAGTAGCTCCGCCAATGGCCGCGTATGCTCTGCCCTGACGCGCTTTCTTGCTGAGTGTATCCTCTACCCTCTTTATGGCTGCACGTGCCATACTGCTGTTCAAATAGTCGTTGTAATAATTCCGTTTGTACCAAGCCTGTTCGGCTGCCCTTGCATTTTCATACATTTGTCTTGCATCGTCGTCGCCGTCGAACAATCCCTTGATACCCGAAAACAATTTCAATCCTCCGGTAATGCCGGATAATACTGCACTGATTGGTTCCATAATAGTTTTTTTGCTGCAAAAGAAGCTACAGAAAGCAGAAACAAGGTTGCGGAAATAACATTTACAACACCTCCTTAATGAAAATGTCAATACAGCAACCAGAAAATTTAAAGGGGAGCATATATTTGCATATTACGAACCAATCAGTAAAACCGTATACCTAAGCAATGACAAAAAGAACAAAGAAAGAAGAAATCACAATCGACGATGTGCGGAGCGAAATGCTCGCCCTCTTCCACCGTCTCATCCGCAGGCTCGAAAGGCTAACAAACGACTGTGAAGACCCGTCGACAATCAATCAGGCAATAAAGAGTTTGACCGACTTCCTGATAAAACTCAACAAGGAACGGGAGAGCAGCGACGATGATTCACTCGACAATATACTGCGACAGACACTCAAGGGAATGGATGAATAATATTTTTTGCATAATTCGGTAAAACTGTGACTTATAGATTTGCACATCCGACAAAAAATGCCTACCTTTGCAACCGCTTTAAAAAACACCCGTGTGATGGTGAATTAAGCAATTATATTAACTTAATTTAGAGTAACACAATTTTATCATGAAAACAATCAGCGTAGTTGGTTCAAGCAGAACCGAAGTAGGCAAGCGCGCCACAAACGAGTTGCGTAAACAAGGTTTGGTACCCTGTTGCCTTTATGGTGAGAAGAAAGACGAGAACGGCAACCCCGTAGCAACAGCATTCAGCGTACCCGCTGAAGGTCTCCGCAAGCTCATCTACTCACCCGACATCTTCACAGTAGAACTCACAATCGATGGCAACCCCACTAAGGCTGTTATGCGTGAGATCCAGTTCCACCCTGTAAAGGACAATGTACTCCACGTAGACTTCTACGAAATTACAGAGGAGAAACCCATTGTAATGGCAGTACCCGTTAAACTCGAAGGTCTTGCAGCAGGTGTTCGCGCCGGTGGTAAGCTCGTACAGTTGCAGCGTCGTCTCAAGGTTAAGGCTACATACACCAACATCCCCGAGAAGTTGTTCATCGACGTAACAGCATTGGAGCTTGGCAAATCAATCAAGGTTGCTGACCTCTCATTCGAGAACCTCGAACTTACAACTCCCAAGGAAGCACTCGTATGCGCAGTTAAGGCAACACGTGCTTCAGCCGCTGCTGCTGCCGCTGCTAAGAAATAATCCATAAACAGGACAGCAAATGAAATATCTGATTGTCGGGCTGGGCAATATCGGACAAGAGTACGACAATACCCGCCACAACATAGGATTTACAGTATTGGACGCCTTTGCAAAGGCGTCCAATACCGTTTTTAGCGACAAACGGTACGGTTACGTGGCTGAAGTTTCAATGCGCGGACATCGTATAATACTGCTGAAACCTTCCACATACATGAACCTCAGCGGCAACGCAGTCCGCTACTGGATGCAGGCCGAAAAGGTACCCCTGGAGAATGTACTAATCATAGCCGATGACATCGCACTTCCGTTAGGAACATTGCGTCTGAAAGGACAAGGCAGCGATGGTGGACACAACGGTCTGAAGCATATTGCCCAGACACTCGGTACCACCTCTTACGCACGTCTGCGCTTCGGCGTAGGAAATGATTTCGGCAAAGGTCGTCAGGTGCAGTACGTTCTTGGTACATTTGACGCTACAGAAGAACAGCCTATGGTAGATCAGCAGGTGCCTACAGCAATAGATATAATAAAGAACTTCTGCTTCATCGGTCTTGCACGCACCATGAATACATGCAACCGTAAAACTCCCACAACAAAGGAATGAACAGTCAGGCACGTATAGATAAATGGCTGTGGGCTGTACGCATTTACAAGACGCGCAGCATAGCAGCTGAAGCTTGCAAAAAGGGACATATACTCGTCCGTGGCAAAGCGGTAAAGCCTTCGTTCACTGTGAAAGAGGGTGATGTTGTGGATGTAAAAAAATCCCCGATAACATACTCTTTCAAGGTTCTCAAATGCGCCGAGAACAGAGTGGGTGCAAAGCTTGTACCTGAACTGATGGAGAATGTAACAACAGCAGAACAGTACGAATTGCTGGAGATGAGCCGCATAAGCGGATTCATAGACAGAGCACGCGGAACAGGCCGACCTACGAAAAAAGAACGTCGCGAAATGGACAGTTTCATAGAGGATGCGTCGGATTTCGATTTTGAAGAGTTCGACTTTGATGAATAAAAAAAGCGCCGCGGCGCTTTTTTTTATTCATCAATTATTTACTCAATATATCAGCATCGTACCATAAGGCCGGTGTGTCGCACATCTCAATCACAAGTTTGCCGCCGGGTGCAATGTCTGAATGTTCGATATATGGCAGATGGTGTTCCTTGCCATTTAAACTGATGCTCTTTATATAGATATTTTTATCGCTATTGCCGACTGTCTCTATGGTGAATTTGCCGCCTTTTACTGTAAGTTCGGCTCTATCCACTATGGGCGAACCAAACCAGTATCTGCCACCGGCAGGCTCCACCTCATAGAAGCCAAGAGCAGACATTATGTACCACGCTGACATCTGTCCCATATCTTCATTACCCGAAAGACCATCAAAGCCGTTACGGTACTGTGTGCGCATAACCTCTCGCACTCTCTCAGCGCACTTGTGCGGTTCGCCCAGCATTGTGTAAAGGTAGAGAATATGGTGGCTCGGCTCATTGCCGTGGGCAAACTGCCCTATAAGCCCCGAAATGTCGGGCGAGGCATTACCCTCCTCTATCCACGGAGCAAGAAAGAGAGAGTCGAGTCTCTCCACGCAAGCCTTGCGGCCGCCGAAAAGGCCTGAATAACCGGAAATATCATGCGGCACAAGCCATGTATATTGCCAGGCATTGCCTTCGCAGTAATCGTTTTCCCTGTGTGCAGCAAAATAGGGATTGAAAGGCGAACGGAACTTGCCTTTGCTGTCAACGCCGCGAATGAATCCACTCTCCTTATCGAAATAGGTACGGTAAGAATGACTTTTATCTGTAAAATAATTGTAATCGTCCGTTCTGCCCAACGCCTTTGCCGCATTTGCAGCAGCGCCGTCGGCAATTGCATACTCCATGTCAAAGGCGACAGCCTCGCCGCGTAGGTCGCATGGAATATAGCCATAATCGTGGCGGAACTCTTTACCTCGCTCGCGCAGTGCGGCAGTTTGCTTTATGGCTTCAAAAGCCTCCTCGCAGTCGAATCCACCTATTCCCTTCACTATGGCATCGGCAACCACAGGAATACCCGGATCACCAACCATGCAGTCAGTCTCATTGCCCCACAGATGCCACACGGGAAGGTCGCCCTGTTTGTCGCATATATCAATCATGGTTGCAACAAATTCCCCTGCACGCTCAGGTTGTACGATGGTCATAAAAGGCTGCTTTGCACGATAAGTATCCCACAGCGAAAGGCCTGTATAACGCGGAACCGCATTGTTATATACACTGTCGTTTGCTCCACGGTAATCACCATTGACATCGGAGAAAAGCATGGGAGCCATCATCGAATGATACAATGCTGTATAGAAAATTTGTTTAACGCTGTCTTCAGAGACAGATATTTTCACACGAGCAAGTTCCTTTTCCCATGCTTCGAGAGCATCGCTCCTGACTGCTTCAAAATCCCATCCGGGAAGTTCGCTCTCCATCGCAAGCCTTGCTCCATCAATACTCACAGGCGACAGAGCCACCTTCAACAACACCTGCTCGCCATCGGCTGTCGAGAAGGATGCGCGGCCATACTCTCCGTTACCTTTAATTTCGAAACAGTCGAAAGGCTCTTCAAATTCAGCAACAAAATAGACACGCTGTCTCCAAGCCCATCCTGTAGAAAAGCGGTAACCTACAATACGATTGTTGCCTTCGGCTTGCATGAAGACTTTATATGAATCGTCCCAACAGCCGCCATTCTCAAGGTCGAACACAAGAGCAGCCTCACTGCTTTCGGGGAATGTATAGCGATGCAGACCAACACGTGCTGTAGCAGTCATCTCGGCTTTGATTCCGTAGCGTTCGAGCGGGACAGAATAGTACCCGACCTCGGCAACCTCCTGTGAACGGTCGGCCATAGACCAGAGTCCGCTGTCGGGTTCCTCAATAGTGCCGCGTGCGTATGTTACTTCACCGACCACAGGCATCACCGTTACATCGAACATATCTCCTATGCCCGTACCACTGAGATGTGTATGCGAAAAACCTATAACCGTCGCCTCATCCCTATGATAGCCCGAACACCAATCCCATCCCTCGTTGATGCTTGTAGGTCCCAACTGTACCATACCAAAAGGAACATTTGCACCTACAAAAACATGACCATGTCCGCCACTGCCGATAAGAGGATTTACATAATCTGTAAGACGGGTATCATCAACACCCGTACAAGATACTGCAAACAGCAGCATCAACGGTATATATTTACTGAAGAATTTCATAGTAATGCAATATAAAACGCTCTCCTATTTCGAAGCGTTCTCCATCAGACGACGACGATCCTCCTCTCTCTTCTTTTCACGGCGAGCGTAACCCTCACGAGTACGTTTCCATCTTTTATGTGTCCATAGCCAAAGCCACGGCTCACGCTTGAGGTCCTCGCTTACCAATCGGAAATATTCATTTGTCAGTGCAAATTCTTCAGTTTTCGAAGCATCATCGTGCATCTTGATTAAACGACCTTCGAAATAACCTCTCTTCACACGGCTCATCGAGAGATAATAGACAGTTGCACCTACTCGTCTTGCAATCTTTTCGGTGCCTGTAAACACCGGAGTATCCTGATTCATAAAGTCAACCCAATGGTTGATGGCCTCCCATGTGGGAACTTGATCGGCAAGGAAGCCTATAATAAATGGACGCTTCTCGCGGTTGAAGTCAACGATTTTTCTCAACGTATGGGCCATAGGAATCGAGAGCGAGCCGAAACGTCCTCTCAATTTTATAAAGGCATCGTCAAAGAAACGGTTTTCAAGCGGATGATAAATCTGGGCAAACTGAGCACCTGTATCATTCATGTGCAATGTAATGGAAGTTATATACTCCCAATTCATGCTGTGAGCTATGTACATAACCACAGACTTGCCGGCTGCGGAATCCTTCTCCATCTCCTCTATACCTGGGAAGCGCATACGACGGCGAATCTCTTTTTCGCTGATAGTACGCATCTTGACGGTTTCGAGAAAATAATCGCAGAGTGTTTTATAGAATTTTTTCTCAATTACAGTAATCTCTTTCTCCGATTTTTCAGGGAAAGAGTTTACAAGGTTCTTGCGTACGACCTTTCTTCGGTAACGTACCAGATAATAGACTATAAGATAAATTAAATCAGATAAAAGATATATGATACAGAAAGGGAGCAATGACAGCAGATAGCATGCTCCCCACAAAATTCTACATAAAAGTAGTTTCATAGTATAGATCAGATAAATTTGTTATGCAAGGTGATGAATGCAAATACGGGTATCAGTGCAAAGGTACCAAAAAGAACCATCAGCATAAAATGCACATCAGATACCGAATAACCGCTTTTTGTATAATTGTCGGACACCCATCCGTTGTAATTTCTTCTCATCTTGTCACTTATGAACGAATAGAGACGGTATACAAGTGCACCGCACAATATTCCTACAAGTGCACCGCAGAGAATATCGCCAGGGTAATGCACACCCAGATAGATGCGCGAATAGCAGTTTATCAGTGCCCACACGGTAACCGACACACTTAGCAGTCTGTGCCTGACAAGCAGCATCACAAAGACAGCCACTCCGAATGAATTTGCAGCATGGCTCGACATGAAGCCATATTTATATGCACGGTAGTTGTTCACTACATCGACCATATACATTATATAAGGGTCGTGCGTGGGACGGAGACGTGCAAACAGGGGCTTGCATATAGTAGATGTGATTCCGTCTGTAAGAGTAATCACAAGGGCAATCATCAGCAGGAGGACCACAAAATTCATTATGCTGTTGTTTTTTATCAAAAGATATACAAGCGCAAGTGCAAAAGGTATCCACACGACAGTGGTTGTATATACACTCATCACCCCGTCCCAATAGAGCGATTCACTGCCATTGAGCATCAGAAGCAACTGCTTGTCAAATTCTATAATCTTCTCCAAATCAAACATAATTCCCTTTTTTGCCGTAATTACCTATCTTCCCCGGTATGCAGGGAAAATTAAATTCTTTCGAGCGAGGATGAGGGTATCCACCCTTTGTTTCCATCTTCAAGCTCAATTTCAGTCCACTCCCTCATGGAGTCATCCGATATCTTCACCTTGCGTCCCTCGTGTATAACGAACAGTTCTGTGCCCGAATTGCTTGGTGTACTTTTTGCTGTAACAGATGGCTCCATTATGACTGCATCGTTGCGCTCGGTCAGATAGTGATACCTGTGAAGCGCCGATAGATTCGCAAATATAGTAATAAAGAGAGAGAATAGTGCAATGATGAATCCTGTTTTTTTGGTCGACACGCTTTTGCCGAAAAGGAAAAGAAGCAATGTAAGCAGCATGACTACAAATGAGACAACTGCCAGAATACTCCACGCAGAGATTGAGAGCAGATTGATGATTCCCTCCAACCACTCCATCAGAAAGAACTTATATTCAGGTGCGACCTTGTCGACAGTCTTGCTGCGTGCAAGCTCCAGATTGAACCGGATATCCTCGTCGTCGGGATTAAGCAGTAGCGCACGCTCATAGTTAAGTACAGCCTTGGCTATGTTTTCGTTTTTGTAGTAAGCGTTTCCAAGATTGTAGTAAACATCAGCAGACTCGCCGTTGTTTGCAACAAGTGACTCATAAATTTCAATGGCAGCCTTATAGTCTCCTTTTACATATGCACTGTCTGCTGCAATCTTGTCTGTCTGTGCCGACACTGCCAAAGATAGTGCCGCAAACATTATTGTATATATGAACTTTTTCATCATTTATCTTTTTATCGAATCCTCCAACTTTGTAATAACATTCATTGCCATGCTGTAGACTTTGTCCATTGTCTCTCCGGGGTTACCGGGGGCATAACGGGCAAATTCCGCTTCGCTGAGTACAGTTTCAAAATCCTTAATAAGCGGTTCTTCTACTCCCCTTTCGGTGAGTCGCGCCTCTATATTATCCTTTGATAGTTTGGATACAGGAATACTCAGTTTGTCGCTCACATAGCCCCACAATGTCTTCAGGATCTCGTCGTAGAATTCATTGCTCTTTTTCTCAACCATCATCTGCTTGGCCACTTTCAGACGCTTCACAGCCACCTTACTCGCCTTTTTGGTACGCATCTTTGTGAGGTTGGCATTTTCAGTCATCTTCTTGCGGTAGATTACTATGTATGCAATACAGAGAATGAGGGGTATCAGGTAGCAAAGCATATATGCGGTGGAGGCAAAGAATGTATTTTCTTTGCTGAAGTAGCTTGTATCCCCATTCTTTATGAAGCGTATATCCTTGCCCAACAGTTTAAGATCCTCTTTGCTCACATAGCCTGTAGCTACTTGCGAATCACTACCCTTGCCCTTAGCTACTGTCAATGTATAAGGCTCTGTTTCAAGTATCTTGTACTGCTGTTGCTTGACATCGAAATATGAGAATTTAACCGAAGGGATTGTAAATGTACCGGCATGGCGAGGAATTACAAGATACTCTATAATCTTGTTTCCTGAGAGACCGTTGCTCTTAACGCTGAAATTGTTGTCGACTTTAGGATCATAGACCTCAAAGTCGGCAGGGAAATTGACTTCAGGGGTCTTCAGCAGTTTCATATTACCTACGCCTGAAATTGTTATGCGCATGGTAACAGCTTCGTTAGCTTTGACTTCTGATGCGCTCAGGCTCGACTTTATATTGAATTCTCCTACACCGCCTGAGAAACCTTCGGGCTTACCCGAGGGGAGATTTTCTACTTTTAGCTTGAGGGCAGGAGTATTAAGTGTCTTTTTAACCTCGACATACTGACTGCCGCCATTGAAGAACATATCGAACGGGTCCATACTTGTGCGCACCTGCTGTGCCACTATGCCTTCAAATGCCACCGAGGGGATTTCAATATCTCCCGACTGTTGCGGGAAGAGCAGATATTGTCTCCATGTGAGTGCGCGGTAATTGCGGCCATTATAGTGCTCAAGCTGCCACTCCTTCTGCTGCGGAAGGTCAATTTCCTGAATGTGGAACTCTTTGAGTGTAGGCATTTTACCGTTCAGCGATGTGAGATTAACAGCCGAATATACCTTATAGGTCAGAAGCACAGCCTCCTGCTCGAATATTTTTGTCTTGTTGAGAATAGCAGTCATGAAGAGATCATTCTTACCTATTTCAGCCGAAGATCCGCTACCCCCTGATTGTGCCGATGTCTGTGAACCTGCCTGCTGCTTGTCTTGCGGTAGAACTTTTATCTCCACTGAATTGGATTTCACCTGTTTGCCCTCAACCTCAGTTGTTGCTGCAGGAAGAGTGAAAGTACCCTCCTTTTCTGCTTTCAGAATGTATGTGTATGTAAGACTTACAGTAGATGTTACCTGGCCGTTGTAATTACTGTAGCTCGATGATGATGAGCGTGAGGGCCCCATGAGTATCGTAAAGCCGTCAATCGAGGGAATATGCAACTCTTTTGCGTTTCCACGGTTCACCTTGTAGCTTAATTTGAATTGTTGGCCGACAACTACTGCATTCGGTGCGGATGCCACGAATGATATCTCATCGGCAAACGCCACTGCCAATATTATAAAAAGTCCTGTAAATGTAGAAATTAGTCTCTTCATTATGTTTGTTCTATCCTATTGTAATAGTATATTTTGTTTACCAATCTTTTTCGAGTTTGCGGCCTCGCATTTGCATCATCTTCTTCACCTTTTCCTGAACATCTTTTTCGTCCTGCATGGCAGCTTGTAGCATCTGCTCGGCATTCTCCTTAGACATCTGCTGTTGCTGCTCCTGTTGCTGTTGTTGTTGATTCTGCTGCTGCTCCTGTTCTTGTTGTTCCTGCTCCTTTTGATTCTGATTCTGCTGCTGTTGTTGCTCCTGCTTCTCCTCCTCTTTCTTTTCCTGTTCCTGCTGTTGTTGCTGCTGATCCTGCTGCTGTTGCTGTTTCAGATGGTGCATTGCGAGTGCAAGATTGTAGCGAGTCTCATGGTCATGCGGGTTCTTGCGCAGTGATTCCTTATATGCCTCCACTGCTGCTGCGTAATCCTTGCTTCCGTGGTGTATAACACCTTTATTATGGTGTACTTGCGCGAGTCTTTCGGGATTGTTTTCGCGTTTCTCTACTATCTGATACTGATCCATAGCATCCTTAGCCTTATTCTGCAAAAGAAGCGAATTGCCTAAGTTGTATAACGCATCCACGCCATTCGCATCTTTTTCAATCGCCTTGCGGTACTGTATTTCCGATTTATCGAAAATGCTGTCAGTGTAGAGTTTGTTTCCTCCGCGCAGATAGTCGCGATAATCTCTCTGTGCATTTGCTTGAGTAAAAATGCAGAGAATCGAAAGGATAATATAATATCTGATATTTGACATAATGCTACTTGTTTTTATCTGTTTTTTCGCCGAAGAGGTTGAAGTTTCTCGTAAGTCTGCTTTTTCCGGGAAGTATCAATATATCTGCAACGAGGAGTATAAGTACCAACCACGCAACCAGATGGAACTGTTCATCGTACTCTGTAAATACATCTGTAGAAACATCAGCCTTTGCAAGCTTATCAATCTCCTTTTCAAGTAGTTTCTGTGCATTATTGGTATTATCCACGCGAATATATGCTCCGTTACCGGCTTTAGCGATATTCTGGCTCATCTCCTCGTTAAGTCTGGTAACGATGACATTACCCTCCTTGTCGCGTCTATAGTCGCCCGAAGAGACATCAGGTATAGGAGCACCATCAGTCGAACCGACTCCTAACATATATATTGAGATTCCATTCTGAACGGCAGCCTTTGCAGCCTCTTCTGCTCCACCCTCGTGGTTCTCGCCGTCAGTGATTACAATCACTGCCTTTCCAACCTCTTTATTGGGAGTGAAACTCTTCATTGCAAGATTGATTGCAGCACCAATGTCGGTTCCCTGACGGCTTATAAGCGCCGGTGTAATAGTCTCCATGAACATTTTTGCCGACACAAAGTCGTTGGTTATGGGCAACTGCACAAATGCATCTCCTGCAAAGACAATCAGTCCCACTTTATCATTCTCGAATTTATCAATGAGACGTGATATAATTTTTTTTGACTTTTCAAGACGGTTGGGGGCAATATCCTCTGCAAGCATCGAGTTTGAAATGTCGAGCGCAATAATTGTCTCAATACCCTGTCGGGTAACTGTTTCCATTTTCGAGCCGAACTGCGGACGGGCAAGAACTACCGTCATCAGCACCATCGCCACCATCGACAGAGTGAATTTCACAGTCGGGCGATATGCCGAAAGGTCGGGCATAAGTTCCTTTAGCAATGCCGCATCGCCATACTCCTTCAACCGCTTAATACGACGATGGTTTGAAATAATATAGACCGCTACAAAAAGCGGAACCAAAATGAGAAGATATAAATATTCGGGATTGGCAAATCTCATGGCTGTTGTGTTTAAGGTATTGTTTTCAGCAATGTGTTGCGCAGAAGGAGTTCAAGCATCAGCGCTGCCAATGCAATGATTGCAAAGATTGCATATTCTTCTTCCTTGCGACTGTACTCTTTTACCTGCAATTTTGTACGCTCAAGTTTGTCGATTTTTTCATAGACCTCCTTGAGTTTGTCGTTGTTTGTTGCACGATAATAGTTTCCATCGGCAATGGTTGCTATTTTGTTCAATGTGGTTTCGTCAATCTCTACAGGTACATTTATTACATGACCATTGTAGGGATATGGTGCCTCACCTGTTGTTCCAACACCGATTGTGTAGACTCTTACACCGAACTGTTTGGCAATCTCAGCTGCTGCTTCAGGAGAAATTTCGCCTCTGTTGTTCGAACCGTCGGTGAGCAGTATTATCACTTTTGATTTTGCCTTGCTCTCTTTCAGACGGCTTACAGCATTGGCTATTCCCATACCTATGGCTGTACCATCTTCTATTATTCCCTGCGCAGCAATGTCGCATTTGACAGCATTCAACATATTCAGTAACACTGCATGGTCAACTGTAAGCGGGCACTGTGTGAAGCTCTCACCTGCAAAAATGGTAAGACCTATATTGTCATTCGGACGGCCGTTGATGAATTCAGCTGCTACCTGTTTTGCAGCCTCCAGACGGTTGGGAGCAAGATCCATTGCAAGCATACTTGTAGACACGTCCATCGCAAGCATGATGTCAATTCCTTCAACATCGCTGTTCTGCCAGCTGTTTGTCGACTGCGGACGCGCAAGTACCATTATCATCATCGCGAGTGCAATCACACGCAGAGCAAATGGCAGATGCAACAAGTAGTTCTTGTAACTTCTTATATCCTTTTTCAAGAATGGGACAACTGTAGAGACCTTGATTGTCGGACTCTTGCGACGCCCGATAAGAATATACCACACGATATATCCTATCAGCGGTATAAACAACAAAAAGGCAAGTATATTTGAAAAAATCATAATTTTCTATATATAAATATGTTACTATGCAAAAAGATAGTAAAGTTCATATATCAGCAGTACCAATAGCGCAATTGCAGCAACAGCAAGCAGTGCAACACTGACTAACAGCAGCATCTTCTGTCTCTTTGAACGATGATTCACAATCTTCTTCTCCACCGGGCGGAGTGATTCGGGCGCTACCTCTATCTTTGTATTATTTACGAACTCGATAGCATTCACTATATTCCTGTCATTCTCGTTCATGGCGGGCTCATACTTTGCAAATTTCACAAGGTCGGCCATCACCAGCAATTCATGAAGTTCCTTAATACTCTCCTTGTCACACACTCTGAGCAGATTCTCTACAATCTCAGAAGTTGTCATTTCAGTAGCATTAAAGTCGAAGCGACGGTTCATATATTCACGCAAAGCATCGGTAAGTTCTGTGTAATACTCCTTTGTCATTCCCGAACTGCGCCATTTACCATCACCCTTTATGCGCTCAAACTCCTTGAAAGCAACTGTGTG
Organism: Bacteroidales bacterium; assembly: GCA_015060835.1. Classification (GTDB taxonomy): domain Bacteria; phylum Bacteroidota; class Bacteroidia; order Bacteroidales; family Bacteroidaceae; genus HGM04593. The sequence continues at coordinate 21,953 of SUXT01000012.1, read as the reverse complement.
CGGCGGTTCTTCGGGCTTGATTTTCACTATGCGTATGATAGGCTTGTTATTCAGATAACGTATCAGCACCCACACAAAAGCTGCAACGAAAAGCAGGAAAAGTACAAAGTAGAGAACAGAATATTTGCAGTCGTCCCACATCAATTTTGTACGCCAAATATCCTTGGGACCAAAGAATGCATCAAGGTTGGTTGTGTCTATCGGCATAGTATATACAGCAAGCGCCAGCTCCTTGGAGTAATAAGGAGTGCTGTCGACAAGAACCTCGAAAGGAGGAATAACATAAAGCGATGAATCGAAAGAGGTTACTGTGTATACCTTTGTGATTTCTATGAGCTTTTTGTTATTGAGATACTGAGTGTCGGGTTCGGCCATATGCACAATCTCCACGCCTTCGACAATATTGTCATCGAATGCAGGGAATATAATTTTGCTTTTGCTGTCGGCCGTAACTTCAAGTTTAATCCTTGCCTGCTCGCCTATAAGCCTCTGAAAAGAATCAATTTCGGCATTTATGGTTACATTCTGTGAAGTTGCATTTACACAGAAAGCAACCATAAATATATTAAGTAGAAAAATCCTGAATTTATTTTTCATATTCATTTTACGCAATAAACAAGTGCACTCCTATCCTCTCCTTGCAAACAAGGCTATAAGTGACTTTACATAATCCTCGTCTGTCCTTATTGAAACTGAGTCCACACGACTTTTCGCAAAAACAGTCTCGCGCTTGGAGCACTGCTCTCTCCACCACTCTTTGTGGGCATTCTGCACTCTCGACGAAGAGGTATCAACATACACTTCGTCGCCGCTCTCAGCATCGAGCATCTTCATAAGCCCCACCTTAGGCAGCTCAGCCACTCGACGGTCATACACCTGAATGGCAACGACATCGTGCTTGCGGTTGGCAATGGTTAGTGCGCTCGTATAATCCGATTCTGTTATGAAGTCGCTGAGGATAAACGCTGTGCAACGCTTCTTGATGGCATTTGTAAGGAACTCCAACGGTACTTTGATATCCGTCTTTCTGCTCTCGGGCTCAAATCCGAGAAGTTCGCGTATGATATAAAGAATATGCTTCTTTCCTTTCTGAGGAGGAATAAACTTCTCCACCTTGTCCGAGAAGAAAATAACACCAATCTTATCGTTGTTCTGTATTGCGGCAAATGCCAATGTTGCAGCTATCTCCGTCAACATATCGCGCTTAGTACGGCAGGCTGTTCCGAAAGAAAGACTCTCCGAAACATCCACCAGTAACATAACCGTAAGTTCACGCTCCTCTTCAAAGACCTTAACGAAAGGCTTGTGGAAACGGGCAGTAACATTCCAGTCAATATCGCGCACATCGTCGCCATACTGATATTCACGCACTTCGCTGAAGGACATACCTCGTCCCTTGAATGCAGAGTGATATTGTCCCGCAAATATATTATGCGAGAGTCCACGCGTCTTAATCTCGATTTTACGGACTTTTTTAATCAGCTCACTCGTCTCCATAAAAGAACATTAAGGCACCTCTACGCTGTTGAGAATTTTGCTGACAATCTCGTCTGCTGTCATGTTGTTTGCCTCAGCCTCGTAGCTCAGACCGATGCGGTGACGCAATACATCATGTGCAACTGCACGCACATCCTCGGGGATAACATATCCGCGACGCTTGATGAATGCATAGGCGCGGGCTGCAAGAGCAAGATTGATTGATGCACGAGGCGAAGCACCGAATGAGATATAATCCTTCATTTCGCGCATATTGTATTTGTCGGGGTAACGTGTAGCAAAGACAATATCAGCAATATACTGTTCGATTTTCTCGTCAATATAAACCTGTCTTACAACCTTTCTTGCCTCAACAATCTCCTCTGGCTTCAAAATAGGCTTTACTTCTATTTTCTCACCTGTGATATTCTGTCTGATAATCTTCTTCTCCTCAGAAATTTCGGGATAACCGATAATCACTTTAAGCATGAAACGGTCTACCTGTGCCTCGGGCAAAGGATAGGTACCCTCCTGCTCGATGGGGTTCTGTGTAGCAAGCACAAGGAAAGGCTGCGGCAGAGGGAAAGTCTCCTTACCTATAGTAACCTGTCTCTCCTGCATCGCCTCAAGAAGCGCACTCTGCACTTTTGCGGGCGCACGGTTAATCTCGTCGGCAAGCACGAAGTTGGCAAACACAGGGCCTTTATTTGACTTGAATTTCTCCTCTTTCTGACTGTAAACCATTGTACCGATAACGTCGGCAGGCAAGAGGTCGGGAGTAAACTGAATGCGGCTGAAATCTCCGTCAACAAGGCTCGCAAGAGTCTTTATGGCGAGTGTCTTTGCCAAACCGGGAACACCTTCGAGCAGTACATGACCATCTGCCAAAAGACCTATGAGCAATGACTCAACAAGGTGCTTCTGACCTACAATCACCTGATTCATACCTGTCTGCAAATTGGTTACAAAACCACTCTGCCTTTCAATCATTTCGTTCAATTCACGAATGTCTATTGTACCATTCATAAACTTATCTGTTATTTCTAATCTATCAATAAATTAATTTCAATGTCTGTGCTTTTCAAACGAAGCCAAAATTAAGCTTTTTAGTTAAACAGCAATGTTAAAATTCATAAAAGTGAATTAATCACTGTTGAATTTACCCATTTTTCTTATTTATGACCTATTTGGAGCAAAGAATATCCTAAAATCTTGGCACAAGACGTGGAATTTTGAGTACCATTCCGCAAGCAAGATCATTAGGCTTCGACAGATTGTTGTACTGCACAATGTAGGGCCACAATCTTTTATCGCCATAATGTTTCAAGGATATTTTAATCAGTGTCTCTTCTAATTCGACAATATGTTCCACCACCGTTCCCGAAATTCTGTAATCTACAGTATCCTTTACCGTAATTACAGCTAGTGGGCGCTTAGCCAAAGTGTCGACAAGCACAAATGGCTGCTCTTTAACCTGAGCTTCAGAAACTATAGAGTCAGCAATGACACTTTCAGGTGATTTATCCTCAGCATCAGTGACTGCCATTGCGGTTTCGACTTTTATATTTTCAGCAATGGTGTCGGACTCGGTCGAGTCTTCATTAACAAGAAAAGCATAAGCCGAGATGCTTAATATAGCTATAATAATTGCTGCAAAAGAGAATATCGCGAGCTTGTTTTTCGCTGCGGGTTTGCTTTCCGTTTCGGTATCATCTGATGCAACTGGATGGACAGTATCAGCATCTTTGGCATTAGTTTCATTTTCTACCACTGACGATTCCATATCTGAAACATTTTGAACTGCAATCTCTTGCGAAGATTCATCCGGCAGATTATCGGCAACAGTTTCCTCTATTTCAACTATTGGTGCAGCAGGTTCTTCTATAGTTGCTTCAGAAATATCTTCATCTGCAACATCTGCTGTCTCGGCAACAGTCTCTTCGGTTCCCTCAATTTCACCCTCAACTTCAACAGGAGCAAACAGTGCAAAGGGGGCATTTACAGTCTCCTTGAAAGAATCGGCAGGTGTAAATGTCAACTTCTTGTGGCCTTTTATTTCGAATCTTTCGCCGGTATTTACATTTACACTCTCACGGTTCTCCACCGCTATAAGTTTGAATGTTCCAAGCCCGTTGATTTTCACGATACCGTCCGACTCAAGTCCCTCGACTATAAGTTCGAAAAAGGCAGTGGAAAATGCATCCGCATCTGCTATGGATAGTCCGCAAGCCTCGGAGAAGAGCGCTACTATATCAGAATAGTTCAATTTTGCATCCATAATTTCCCGCTATTTGAATTTATCTTTCAACTTTGAACTTGGTCTGAATGCCGGCACCAATTTTGGAGGAATAAGCATACGTTCCCCACTCTTGGGATTCACAAGCACCTTTTCCTTTCTCATCTTCACCTCAAAAACTCCGAAGCCCGAAATATTCAGTTGGTCATTATCTTTCAAGCGGGCAATAATTGTAGACAACAACGTCTCGACATTAGCTGTTGCATCCGCTACCGTAACACCGGTCTTTTTTGCAAGCGCACTTATAAACTCCTTGTTGTTCATTATAAACTATTTACAAGTTACTCAAGCGTCCCATAAGGTCAAATTCGGTAGCATCTGTTATCTCAACATTATAGAACGAACCTATGCTTAGCTCGCCGTCTGCCACTGCAATGAGCACCTCTGTATCAACCTCGGGAGAGTCGTACTCCGTACGACCGATATAATAATCGCCCTCTATGCGGTCGATTATCACTTTATATGTGTTTCCTACCTTATCGTAATTGAGGTTAGTTGAAATGCGCTGTTGCACAGCCATGAGTGTATCAAGGCGCTCCTGCTTTTTCTTCTTCGAAATTCTGTCCTTATAGTTCAGTGCAGCATATGTACCCTCCTCCTCGCTGTATGCAAAGGCACCCAAACGGTCGAAGCGTGCCCAGCGCACAAACTCCATAAGTTCCTCAAAATCCTTATCGGTTTCGCCTGGGAAGCCTACCATCATAGTTGTACGCAGACATATTCCGGGAACCTCTCGGCGTAACTTCTCTACAAGTGCATAAGTCTCCTCCTTTGTTACCGGACGGAGCATCTTTTTCAGGATTTTTGTACTGACATGCTGCAATGCTATATCAAGATATTTGCATACATTATCCCTCTCGCGTATCACACGCAGAAGGTCATCGGGGAAATTTGTAGGATAGGCATAATGCAGTCTTATCCATTCAACTCCCGGGACATCCGAAATGCGCTCGACAAGTTCGGCTATGGCAGGACGATGATAAAGATCCTTGCCATAATATGTAAGTTCCTGAGCAATAATCTGAAATTCTTTTACGCCCTTACCGACAAGATAACGCACCTCGTCGACAATCTCCTCCATCGGACGCGACACATGCGAACCTGTAATAATAGGAATGGCACAATAGGCACAACGTCTGTTGCATCCCTCTGAAATTTTCAGATAGGCGTAATGCGAGGGAGTGGTAAGTTCTCTTTTGTAGTTTACCTCATCGTTGTAGCTCTTCTTCAGTTCCTCTACAATGCCACTCCAATCGAACTTGCCATAGAATTTGTCAACAAGGGCAATCTCCTCCCTGAGCTCATCAAGATAACGTTCAGAAAGACAGCCCATTACATAAAGTTTGCTAAGGTCGCCCTGCTCTTTACGCTGACAGAACTCAAGAATCATATTTATCGACTCCTCCTTTGCGTCGCCAATAAATCCGCATGTATTTATGACAGCAATCTCCCCTTCGGGATTCTCACTGTCGTGCGTAACCTCATAGCCACATTCGGCGAGACGATGCATCAACTGCTCAGAATCGACAAGATTCTTCGAGCAGCCCATCGTAATTACATCTACTCTGTTCTTTATCATTTGAAGAGAGAATCAACAAATTCGTAACGGTTGAACACCTGCAAATCCTCCATCTGCTCACCGAGACCGATATATTTTACAGGAATCTTGAACTGGTCGCTGATGCCGATTACGACACCACCCTTAGCTGTGCCATCGAGTTTTGTGATTGCAAGCGACGAAACTTCAGTTGCCTTGGTAAACTGCTTCGCCTGCTCGAAAGCATTCTGTCCGGTTGAACCGTCGAGCACCAAAAGCACATCGTTGGGTGCATCGGGCAGAATCTTCTTCATCACATTCTTTATCTTTGTGAGCTCGTTCATAAGACCAACCTTATTGTGGAGTCGGCCGGCTGTATCGATTATCACAACCTCGGCATTGTTTGCTACTGCCGATGCCAATGTGTCGTATGCCACAGAAGCGGGGTCAGAGCCCATATTCTGCTTCACTACGGGTACATCCACACGACGTCCCCACTCAACAAGTTGCTCAACAGCAGCTGCACGGAATGTATCCGCTGCGCCAAGATAAACCTTTTTTCCAGCCTTCTTGAACTGGTAGGCAAGTTTTCCGATAGTCGTTGTCTTTCCCACTCCGTTTACACCTACCACCATAATGACATATGGCTTTCCGGGAGTAGTCGGCATTTCGAAGCCTTCGCAATCCTGAGAATTATTCTCTGTGAGCAGTTCGGCAATCTCATCCTTCAACAATGTATTCAGTTCCGAGGTAGTCATGAACTTGTCACGAGCTACCCTCTTCTGCACACGATCGACAATCTTAAGTGTAGTATCTACACCCACATCTGATGTTACAAGAATTTCCTCAAGATTATCGAGAACATCATCGTCTATTGTAGTCTTTCCGGCAACTGCACGGGCAATCTTTCCGAAAAAACTCTCTTTGGTCTTCGACAAACCCTTGTCGAGAACCTCTTTCTTATCCTTTGAAAAAAAACTGAAAAATCCCATATCCAAAATCCTTTTAATCCAATTTCAAAACTGCAAGGAACGCCTTCTGCGGCACCTCAACATTTCCAATCTGCTTCATGCGTTTCTTACCTTTTTTCTGTTTCTCAAGCAACTTGCGTTTACGCGACACGTCACCACCGTAACATTTTGCTGTTACATCCTTGCGCACCTGCTTGATTGTCTCGCGGGCAATAATTTTTGTTCCTATAGCTGCCTGAAGAGCAATATCGAACTGCTGACGTGGAATAAGATCCTTCAGCTTCTCGCACATCTGGCGGCCAAGTCCGTAGGCATTGTCAATGTGTGTGAGAGTAGAAAGAGCATCCACAGGCTCGCCATTCAACAGAATATCCAATTTTATAAGTTTAGAAGTGCGGAAGCCGGCAGGGTGATAGTCAAACGAGGCATATCCCTTAGAAATACTCTTCAGTTTGTCATAGAAATCAATCACTATCTCACCGAGAGGCAACAGGAAGCGAATATCCACGCGGTTACCGGTGATGAATTCCTGTTTCTGCAACTCTCCGCGTTTCGAGAGACAAAGTGTCATGATAGGACCGATATAATCGGCACGTGTAATGATGCTCGCATTTATATATGGCTCTTCAATATGATCGATCAGTGTCGGGTCGGGCATTCCACCGGGGTTGTGCACCTCCTGCACCTCTCCCTGCTTGTCGTATACCATATACGAAACGTTGGGTACAGTTGTAATCACACTCATATCAAATTCGCGGTCGAGACGCTCCTGCACAATCTCCATGTGCAACAGTCCCAAGAATCCGCAACGGAATCCGAATCCCAACGCAGCCGAAGACTCAGGCTGGAAAGTAAGCGAAGCATCATTCAGCTGCAACTTCTCCAACGAAGCGCGTAGGTCTTCGTAATCCTCGGCGTCGATAGGATATACTCCGGCAAAGACCATAGGCTTTACCTCTTCAAATCCATCAATGGCGCTGTCGCAGGGACGGGCAATATGGGTAATCGTATCGCCCACCTTTACCTCTTTCGAAGTCTTTATACCGGAAATTATATAACCTACATCACCGGTTCTAAGTTCCTTGCACGGAACCATATTCATTTTGAGTACTCCAACCTCGTCGGCAACATACTCTTTACCGGTATTGAAGAATTTAACCTTATCACCCGTACGGATAACACCGTTGACAACCTTGAAATAGGCAATAATGCCGCGGAACGAGTTGAATACCGAGTCGAAGATAAGAGCCTGCAAAGGAGCCTCCTCGTCGCCTACAGGGGCAGGGATACGCTCCACGATAGCCTCAAGCAACTGCTCCACTCCCATGCCGGTCTTTCCCGATGCAAGCAGAATATCGTCCCTGTCGCAACCGAGAAGATCTACAATCTCATCCTTAACCTCCTCAGGCATGGCATTCGCCATATCGCATTTGTTGATTACAGGAATAATCTCAAGTCCGTGGTCAAAGGCCATATAAAGATTGGAAATTGTCTGCGCCTGAACACCTTGCGTGGCATCCACAACCAACAGAGCACCCTCGCATGCGGCAATTGAACGCGATACCTCATATGAGAAGTCAACGTGTCCCGGAGTATCAATCAGATTGAGTGTATAATTTTCACCTTTATAGACATACTCCATCTGTATCGCATGGCTCTTGATGGTTATGCCTCTCTCCTTTTCAAGATCCATGTTGTCCAGCATCTGCCCTTCTGTTACCTGAATGGTCTTTGTCGTTTCAAGCAAACGGTCGGCAAGTGTAGACTTTCCGTGGTCAATATGGGCAATAATACAAAAGTTTCTTATATTCTTCATATTATGTAACTATTTCACAATTAAGAAAACAAATAGGGCTAATGCAGCCTGATTTTATACAGTTACACTCCGCTAAGCAAAGTTAGGCTATATACAATCATATTTTTGCAAAATTACAAAAAAACAGCGAGAAATACATTAACAATACACATTTTATTACAAACAAAAGATGCTGCACGAACATTAAAATAGAAAAAATCCGTATTCCATCTGCGGAATACGGATTTTTGTCTGAATTATTTCTTACAGCAGAAATTATGCCATCCACTTAACGAATGCAAAATCCTGTCTGTGGGGAAGATCCTCGTGCTTGGGATAGATACGGTAGCATACCTTGAATGCACCGGCATTGTTTACAGAGTAGTTGATGTTGAATGTGAAGAGAGAACCCTCGTTCTTCACCATCTCCATAGGCTCTACAGAGTAGATAGAATCGTTGCCGTTAGCATCAGATGTAAGTGTTACAAGCTCAATGCCTACTGCATTGTCAAGACCCTTCTCGTCGAGAACTACAGAGATTGCATAGCTCTTACCAACCTCCATATTGCCGTTGATAACCGCCTCGTCTCTTTCGATAGAAACAACCTCAATGTCGTTCCACTTGGCAGCAACCTCCTCTTTCCATTTTGCAAGAGCACGTGCAGCCTTTGAGTCATTCTCAATCAAGTGGTGGTAACGCTTAGCCTGCTTGTTGTAGAACTTGCTGTAGTAGTCGTCGAGCTGACGCTTCATTGTAAAGTGAGGAGCAACCTGCGCGATAGAGTTCTTGATATATTTAACCCACTCGTCAGAGTACTCTTTACCACCTCTGTTGTCGTGGTAGAGGGGAAGGATCTCGTTTTCGAGAAGAGCGTAGATTGTAGCTGCGTCAAGCTGATCCTGATACTCCTGATTCTGGTATGTACGCTGCTCTTTGAGAGCCCAACCTGCACCGGGTTTGTAACCCTCGCACCACCAACCGTCGAGAACCGAAAGGTTGAGTACACCGTTCATAAGAGCCTTCTCACCTGATGTACCTGATGCCTCAAGGGGACGTGTAGGAGTATTCATCCAGATATCAACACCCGAAACGAGCATCTTTGCAAGATCCATGTCATAGTTCTCAAGGAAGATAATCTTGCCGAGGAACTGAGGCATCTTAGAAATTTCCATAATCTTCTTGATCAGGCCCTGACCTGCACCATCGTGGGGGTGAGCCTTACCGGTGAAGAGGAACTGGATGGGACGCTCTTCGTTGTTTACAATCTTGGCAAGACGCTCAAGGTCTGTAAAGAGAAGGTGAGCACGCTTGTATGTAGCGAAGCGACGACCGAAACCGATAAGAAGTGCATTGGGGTTAATCTTGTCGAGGAGGTTAACGATACGCATGGGATCGCCCTGGTTCTTCAACCATGTCTCCTTGAATGACTTGCGGATATGCTCGATGAGCTTGGTCTTGAGCTGCTTTCTGATAGCCCAGATTTCGTCGTTGGGAACATTGTAGATAGCCTCCCAGATGCTTGCGTTTGACTGGTCACCACGGAATGTAGGATCGAAATACTTCTCATAGAGAGAATCCCATTCGGGAGCTACCCATGTGGGGAAGTGAACACCGTTGGTTACGTAACCTACGTGGTTCTCCTCAGCGAAGTAACCCTTCCAGATACCGGCAAACATATACTGTGAAACCTTACCGTGAAGACGGCTCACACCGTTGATTTCCTGACAAGTGTTGCAAGCGAATGTTGACATACAGAAACGCTCTGACTTATCCTTAGCATTGATACGGCCCATACCCATAAGCTCGTCCCATGTAATGTTGAGCTTTGCGGGATAGTTTCTCATATATTTGCTGAAGAGAGCCTCGTCGAAGTAGTCGTGACCTGCGGGAACGGGAGTGTGTACAGTGTAGAGTGAGCTTGAACGTACAATCTCAAGAGCCTCCTCGAATGTGAAACCACCCTTGATGTACTCTGTCAGACGGTGGAGGTTGCAGAGAGCTGCGTGTCCCTCGTTGCAGTGGTAGATATCCTTCTTGATACCAAGTTTCTCAAGCATGATCATACCGCCGATACCGAGAAGAATCTCCTGCTTCAAACGGTTTTCCCAGTCACCACCGTAGAGCTTGTGTGTGATAGGTCTGTCATATTCGCTGTTCTGCTCGAAGTCTGTGTCGAGAAGATACAAGGGAACACGACCTACATTAACCTTCCATACATTAGCCTGTACATGGAAGTCGTTGAAAGGTACATCGATAACCATAGGTGTTGTACCATCGCTCTCCATTACACGCTCGATTGGGAGAGTGTTGAAGTTCTGAGCCTCGTAGTTTGCAACCTGTGAACCATCGATAGAGAGAGACTGTGTAAAGTATCCGTAACGATAGAGGAAACCGACTGCACACATATCTACATTTGAGTCAGAAGCCTCCTTGAGATAGTCACCTGCAAGTACACCGAGACCACCTGAGTAGATCTTAAGAACGTGTGAGAGACCATACTCCATACAGAAGTAAGCAACTGAAGGTCTGTTTGCATCGGGCTTAACGCTCATATATTTCTCGAAACGTGAATATACGCTGTCGAGAACTGCGAGAACGTTCTTGTCCTTAGAAAGCTCCTCAAGTCTCTCAAAACCGAGTTTCTGAAGCAAGAGAACGGGGTTTTTGCCACATTCGATATAAAGTTTCTCATCGAGCATTGCGAAAAGTTCTTTCGCATCGTCGTTCCATGCCCACCACATGTTGTGAGCAAGAACATCGAGCTTCTTAAGAGCTCCGGGTATCTGTGATTTTACGTTAATTGTCTTCCAATTAGGAACATTAGCATTACTAATTTCAATCATATCTTTTTTCTTTAATTATAAGTTCTTTCTGTTTTCTGCTTGTTGCAACGCGAAGTCATATGCGTCGAAATAATTGGTAATAAAGCACTTCCAAAGAGCTTTATCAGCAATTTTCGCTGCTTTTTTTCTCATCGCGTCGACATTTTTTTCATTTTGAAGCGCAAATGTACAAATAGTTTTTGTAATAACATCAGACATTTCAAAATAATTGCTGTCAGTACGTTGAATTACTTCAACGCCATCACTCAGTTCACCCTGTTTGCCGAGCAACGAATTAACCCAAAGACCGAAACCTGCAAGGTTGGTTGTGATGGTAGGAATGCGGAAAGCAACACTCTCAAGCGGAGTATAACCCCAAGGCTCGTAATATGAAGGATATACGCTGAGGTCATTACCTATGAGCAGGTCGTAATAGCTCATATCGAATACACCATCGCTGCCGTTCATGTAACAGGGAACGTATACCACTTTCACACGACTGCCATTGATATTGTCAAGTCCCAAAGAGCGTATTGCGCATACAATCGCATCTTCGTTCATATTGTGCAATCTGTGTGTAATGAAGGGATTTTCGAGGGGAGTATCCCACTCTGCACCCTCTTGTGACAGACGCTCGCAAAGATCCTCTCTCGCTGTATCCATCCATGCGGGAACATCGACAAAGGCAATAATGTCGCGGTCGATACCCTCAACGCTTCTCAAGCCTTTAACTGCCTGAAGGAAGAGGTCGATACCCTTGTTGCGCATCTCCATGCGGCCGCCAATACCTATAAGCAACGCATTATCCTCGATTTTTGTACCGGTGAGTGCCTCTACAACCTTTATTCTCTGCTGACGCGCCTTCTTGCGTTTGCTTGTGAAAGCTGCACCCGAGGGTACGAAATCCTTTTCGAATCCATTTTCGAGAATAACATCAATCTTGCGCTCGATAAGCTGCTCGCACTCACGCGCTGTAAGCTCACTCACTGTTGTAAAACAGTCAACATTGTGGGCTGTCTGCTTCTCCACAGAGTGCTTTGACTGTACATTAAGCTCTGCTGCCATCTGGTCGCCATTGTAACCCTCGAAATAGTCATACAAGGGCTTGCCGTTTGAAGCAATCGAGCGACCGATGCTTGTAGCATGTGTAGTGAATATAGTACCCGCCTGAGGCAGATTCTTCTTTATATAAAGGGCAGCGTAGCCTGTCTGCCACTCATGGGCCTGAACAACAACTTTGTTATCCTTATTCAAATAGAAATTATAAAAACTTTCAATTAGTCGTCCGGCTGCATATCCGAACATCATGGAATCGTCGTAGTCGCCATATCCGTGCAGTGAGTCAACCTGAAAATCATCCCACAATTCGGCGTAAAGTTGCTCTTTCTTCTCAAAGTAAGGTTTGAAATCAACGAGCACAACCTTAGGTCTTCCGGGAATCTCCCAATATCCGCAGCGTACGTTTATGCCCTCTTCGGCAGCCTTCTTGACCCAACCTTTCCACATTCTTTTATCCTCTTTAAAAAGAGGGTTAACGCTCTCTTTCCACAAATCGGGACCTATATATATTGCTTCAATCCCCTTTTCATCAGCTAAGGTGCGGGCCTTTGTAGATACCACTGTATATATGCCGCCAACCTTATTGCACACCTCCCAGCTTATCTCGAAAAGATATTCGGGAGACAATTTTTTATTTTTCATGTTCAACATATAATTAATAAATAAGGTAATTCACACTCGAATCACCCTGTCACAATAAAAACAAAATAGGGAGAAAGCTTCCTTTCCCTCTATTTGTGTGCAAATATAATACAAATTTTCGAAATACTAAAATCTTGACACACCTAAATGGCACAAATACAATTCATTTACACGCAAAAGAAGAAAATTACGTATATCAAAAAGCCAAACATACGGACACTTATGTGAAAAATATCAAAAGAAAACAGATTAGTAATTTACAAAAAGAAAGCAGGGGTGCCGTTTTTGCAACAGCACCCCCGATAATAATATAAATCAAGTGATTAGACCAAGAAAGTTGCTACCAACGCAAGAATTGCATAGAACTCGGGGAAAGCAGCATAAATCATAGTGTTTGTCTGCACATCGTAACCCTGAGACATACCCACGATACCGTTTGCACAAACCTGTCCCTGACGGATAGCAGAGAAGAGGCAAACAAGACCTACTCCGATACCTACACCGAACCACAAGAAACCGGTCTCTGCGTTTACCTTACCGAAGTGGAGCAGGAAAGCCAAGAAGCCATAAAGACCCTGTGTCGCAGGAAGAGCCGAGAGAATCATGTAACCGGCAGACTTAGAAGAGTCCTTTTTCAATGCACCTTCAGCAGCGTTACCTGCGATTGATGTACCATAACAACTACCTATTCCGGCAAGGCCCAACATGAGGCCCATGCCCAAATAACCTAATAATTCGTTCATAATGTTTTTCTTTATTTAAATTTTACGTTTATTTATTCTTGAAAGGTTTATATTCAACACCCTTGCCATCATATCCCGCGTTCTTGAAATACTCAACGAAGGTAAGACGCAACGGGTGAACAAATGCGCTAAGGCAGGACATTGCAATATTCAATGTATGTCCGAAGACAATAATCAGTCCGAAGCCTATCCAGCCCAGCACAGCAGCGAAGCCTTCAGTACCGTCCACGACCATCATCGCAAGACTGTTGAAGGTCTGTCCCAGCATACCGCCTGCAAGACCAAGTGCAAACAGACGGATATACGACAATACGTCTCCTAAAAGTCCCGAAGCCATATTGTAGGTATCCCAAAGTCCGGCACCGATGTTTGCAAAGACATTACGACGGAGATTATTGAGCAGATAGACACCAACTGCACCTATACCGGCAACAGCGATGAAAGCCCATTTTGAAACCTCAGCAGGTATTACACTCATAAATGTGAGCGCACCGACTAACACGCCTCCGACAACAATCAGCCACCAGCCCCAATCGCTCAACGACTCTTTGAAGCCGTAGAAGAAAGTGCTGTTGATTGCCTTTACTGTCATGGCAATGGAGATGTGCACCACACCGATTCCAAGTGCAAGAATCATCTGCTTGTCGTACACAGAACCGAAAAGTTCCACATTACCGGCAACGATAAAATCCTTCAATCTTTGGGGAATATCCGAGTCAAGAAGGCTCATTCCGAAGAAAGTACCGAGCAGTGCACCAATCACAGTAGTGAATATACCGAGCGTGATTACAAGATTCATCATTCCTCTCATATCCTTGCCGAGTTTGCTTCTGAGCAGGAATCCGAGCAGAATAAGGATAAGTCCGTAACCTGCGTCGCCCATACAGAATGCAAAGAAGAGCGAGAAGAAGGGAGCCACAATAGGTGTAGGATCAAAATCTGTCGCACTGGGCATACCGTACATTTTAGTCAGCACCTCATACATACGTGTATAGGCATTGTTCTTCAGTTTCACCGGAGCATTGTCGCCGCGACGAGCCCTTCTTACCTCATAGAATACACTGCTTGCATCGAGCGAAGTCTTTGCATTTTCCAGAGCATCCTCAGGCACCCAGCCTTCGAGCATCACAAGTTTGTCGCCCGAAACCTTTTCGCCATCGAGTTTCACCTTCGAGAATTCCATCTTTCCAAGCAGATTCTTGGCAAAGGTCTTCAGCACAGGCAGATACTCTTCGGCATAGCTTGCCATGCGGTCGTCGCATACAATAATTTCGGTATTTATATCGCGTAGTCTTGTCTCAAGTTCGCTGAGCGACTGTGGTAACATACGTACCTTCTCTGCCTCAATCTCAAAATCCTCACCCTTGTGGGTAACAGTTACAAAATAGAGCTTCGAAGCCACACTGTTAACGACAATGGCATTATATTTGCTCTCCCACTCAGGGTCAAAAGCCTTAGCAGCAGTCTGGAAGAAATTTATCACATATCCCTCGTCGGACAACCGCTGCACAAGTGCATCGTCAAAATTGCCCCATACAGACATTGTTGCAACATCCTTCTCCACTGCCACTTTCTCCTGCAACAGTTGTTCGCGCTGTCTGAAAAGTTCTTCACACTTCTCAATCACACGCTCGGCACTATCGGGTTCGGCAGGAACGTTGTCATTTTCGCGGGAAACAGATTCGAGTCTCTTCATCACCCTCTCGCAGCGTCCGTGCAACGAAAGCAAGGACTGCAATTCGGGCGAATCGGCCGAGCCGCTGTTCTTCTCGACAACGTGCACTACTCCTATTTCGCGCAACTTTTCGAGAAACGCCTCATACTCCTTATGATAGACCAGCATGGTCAGTTTATACATTCTGCTAATCATACGGCAGCCTCCTCTCTATTTTCGAGCAACGATTTAAGGATTTTCTGAGAAGATTTTGACAAATTCTCCTCATCCTCCATAAATCGTTTGATTTTACGGATAGCATCCTGATAGCCGGGAATCTGCACCTTTTCGAAGAGATTTACCTTTTGGGTAGTCTTCTTTCTTGCCCTTTCGAGCAATGCGAACTTCTTTTCGAGCAGTTCGCGCCTTATTGCAGTCAAAGCCATCTGTTTCAGCAGTTCTATTCCATCCATATACCATTTTGGAGTACAGAACATACTATAAGGAGCTACAACAAATTCAACATTCTTGAGTACGGGCACTTTCACTCCTGCCACTTTCTGTCTTTCAATTACAAAGTCACCTGTTCTCACCAGCGAAGCATCGAAGTCGTTCCACAGTGCGAAAAGTTCCTTGTAACTTTCCATCAGTCTTTCGTACTCGGCATCATACTCCACCATCTCATTCTTGCACTTCTTTACTTCGACACGCAGTGCACTCTCCTTATTCTTGATGATAGGAAGAGTACGCTGTCGCATCTTCAGTTGCTTTTCGAGATGCTGAAGCGATGTTTTGTTATACTGGAATGAAATCATTATTTTTCGAGCATTACCTTACCAAATGTTTCAATAAGTTCCTGACGGATGTTCACCTCTTCGGGTTTGAAGTACTTTGCAAACAATCCCCAAGTAACATCGAGCATCTCAGTTGTATCGAGGTTGACATCGATAGCCAGCAATTTATCTGAGTAATCCTTTGCAAATGAGAGTGTACGCTTGTCATAATCTGTAAGGTCGAATCCATTCTCTTGTTTGGTCTTTGCATTTGCAGCATCGGCATACAGACGGACAGCGGCATTCATCACCTGAGGATGGTCCTTGCGTGTCTTCTTTCCTGCCACAAGCTGCTTCAGACGAGAGAGCGAACGGAAGGGGTCGACAATAACCTTTCCGATATCACTGTCGCGACGCAGGAAGAGCTGTCCCTCGGTGATGTAACCTGTGTTGTCGGGCACAGCATGTGTAATGTCGCCTCCCGAAAGTGTGGTTACCGCAATAATTGTGATTGAACCTCCTGAGGGGAACTGCACAGCTTTCTCGTAAATCTTTGCAAGATCCGAATAGAGCGAACCGGGCATCGAGTCCTTTGAGGGAATCTGGTCCATACGGTTCGATACGATAGAAAGTGCATCGGCATACATTGTCATATCTGTCAACAGCACAAGTACACTCTGATTCTTTTCCACTGCAAAATATTCGGCTGCGGTGAGCGACATATCAGGAATAAGCAGACGCTCAACGGCAGGGTCCTCTGTGGTATTCATGAAGCAGATGATACGGTCGAGAGCACCTGCATTAGAGAATAGATTCTTGAAATAGAGGTAGTCGTCGTTTGTCATACCCATACCTCCGAGGATAATCTTGTCGGTCTTTGCACGCAATGCCACATTAGCCATAACCTGGTTGTAAGGCTGGTCGGGGTCGGCAAAGAAAGGAATCTTCTGTCCTGTTACAAGGGTGTTGTTGAGGTCGATACCTGCAATACCTGTTGCAATAAGCTCCGAAGGCTGTTTGCGTCGCACAGGGTTCACAGAGGGACCGCCGATCTCCACCTCGCGGCCTTCAACTACGGGACCACCGTCGATAGGATCGCCGTATGCATTGAAGAAACGGCCTGTAAGCTGGTCGCTAACCTTCAACGAGGGAGCTTTGCCCATAAACACCACTTCGGCATTTGTGGGGATACCGCCGGTACCTTCAAAAACCTGCAATGTAACTTCGTCACCCATGATTTTCACCACCTGTGCGAGTTTGCCGTTTACGGTAGCAAGTTCGTCATAGCCTACACCTGTTGCCTTCAGCGAACAGGTAGCTTTGGTGATAGCTGTAATTTTTGTATATATCTTTTGAAATGCTTCAGTTGCCATAATAATGTCGGTTTATCTGTTATGCAGATTTTTTGGTTGCTATGAGTTCTTGAATCTGTGCAAGATAGTCGTTGAATTTATCTGACTTGTACTCAGAGTAGTTCATCTGCTTGCACAGGTTGATTACCTTCTTGAAGAAGACTGTAACCTCCTGGAAATGCTCGAACTTGAACTTTGTATGGCAAATATCCATCACAAGATTCAAAATCTGCTCCTGACGTTCAAGAGGAGTTACGGCATCAACCTCATCAAAGGCATCCTGCTGCAACACCACAAAGTCGATAAGTTCAGACTTCCAGAATGTTACATGATACTCTACGGGTACACCATCGTCGCCGAGGATATTTATCTGCTCGGCAATCTCCTTTCCGCGGAGAAGTCTGGTCTTTGCCTCGTTCACTTTTGCAAGCCAACCATCGTTAATGATTCCTGAGATATATTTGTCGAATTCGGGGTATTCGATATATTTCGAATATGAATCGATGGGGTTAACTGCCGGATAACGCTTCTTATCGGCACGCTCCTGTTCAAGCGCGTAGAAGCAACGTGCAACCTTTTTTGTATTCTCGGTTACAGGCTCCTTGAGGTTACCACCCGCAGGAGATACTGTTCCGATGAATGTGATTGAACCAACCTCGTTGTTGTTCAGAATAACGTATCCCGCACGGCTGTAGAAGTTCGCGATGATTGCCGAAATATCCATAGGGAATGCGTCGGGACCGGGAAGTTCCTCCATACGGTTCGACATTTCGCGCAGCGCCTGCGCCCAACGCGATGTCGAGTCAGCCATAAGCAAAACTCTCAATCCCATTGCACGGTAATACTCGGCAATTGTCATTGCGGTATAAACCGATGCCTCACGCGCTGCAACAGGCATGTTCGATGTATTTGCGATGATGATTGTACGCTCCATCAGTTTGTGTCCTGTGTGGGGGTCGATAAGTTCGGGGAACTCGGTGAAGATTTCCACAACCTCGTTTGCACGCTCACCACAGGCAGCGATGATAACGATGTCCGCCTCAGCCTGCTTTGAGATTGCGTGCTGAAGCACGGTCTTTCCTGTACCGAAGGGACCGGGGATAAATCCTGTACCACCCTCAACTATGGGGTTAAGTGTATCGATTGTGCGCACACCTGTTTCAAGCAGTTTGAAAGGACGGGGCTTCTCTTTGTAGTTACCCATAGCCACACGCACAGGCCATTTCTGAATCATGTTGATGTTCATCTCCTCGCCAGCCTCGTTGACAATCACTGCAATGGTATCCGTAATCTTGTACTCTCCTGCCGCGGCTATTGATTTTACTGTCCATGTGCCTTCGAGAGAGAAGGGAGCCATAATCTTCAGAGGCTGGTTATTCTCCTCAACCTTTCCGAGCCATGCAGCAGCCTGCACTTTCTCACCTGCCTTAACGATAGGTTCAAATGCCCATATTTTATCTTCATCGAGGGGATTGGTGTAATCACCACGTTTCAAGAATACTCCCTCCATCTTGTCGAGGTCGTTCTGAAGTCCGTCGTAGTTCTTCGAGAGCATACCCGGAGCAAGAGAAACCTCAAGCATATGACCGGTAAATTCAGCCTCCTCTCCAATCTTCAGTCGGCGTGTACTTTCGAACACCTGAACATATACCTTTGCGCCGTTTATCTTGATGACCTCTGCCATCAGACGGTCGCCTCCGGTAGAAATATAGCAAATTTCGTTCTGCGCAACAGGGCCATCCACTGCCAGCAGAACCATATTTGCAATTACACCGGTAACTTTTCCTTTTGTTGCCATATATAATTTATTGTTATTTTCTATTGATAATCTTCTTCGTTGATTGTCAGCCCGCTTTTCAGACCGTCTATCAATTCCTTGTAACGTTTGGCGCCGGCCTCGGTATCGAGTTTTGTCCAACGTGTTACAATGTCAAGTTTCTGCAGAAAGACATATATGCGTTCAACGGTAAAGTAGTTGAATATAGAATTTTCTTCCAACCAGTTCCATCTAAGCTCATCCATCTGTCTTTCGCGATCCTGCAACTTGTCCGATTCGCATAATCTGAGAACCTGTTCAAGATAGTCTATTGTTCCTGCAAGTCCAAAATCCCTTGATGCTGAATTGCGTATAGTCTCGCTCGTTTCATCGTCGCCTACTATACACTCCGACATATTCATCTTGTATTTGCGCGCGAGGAATGCTACCTGCAGATTGTTTATGTTTCTGTTGAATGTGAACCACGATTCAAGGAAACTGTTGCCGCATCGTGTTGCATAGTCGTAGTAACGACCTGCGAGAGCATCCTCGAAAAGAATATCTTCACGACCCTCATTCTCGAAATAGTAAACGAGAAAATCGTACATATAAGAAGGGAAAGGCTTGGGGCATCCATCGCCGCACTTAGCAGCGTCGATAAGTTCGGCTATCTGCTCCGCATCGAATTTTCCTACGCGCGGTAACTCTGCATCACTGCCCTGCTTGAGTATCTTGATGATATTCGCATTGTCCCATCCGTAGAAGAAAAGGTCGATTTTAGCAGCATCATCGGCAGTAAGACGCGGATATATTTCGCTCTTGAAATTTTCGACGGTAAAACTCAGTTTGTTCGCGTCGAAACTTATATCCGGCAATCCTGCCACTAAACAATGATATTCGCTCATTTTATAAATCAGAACAGAAGTTCAACAATCTGGGGACGGAGAAAAGATTTGAGGAACGACTCGAATTCGGCTGCACCGAAGCTCACTTTGTATGAACCATCTGCGGGAGATACAGTGAATCCTTTCACACCGTTTACCTCTTTTATCTCGACACCCTTGTCGAGCAGCGCCTTTGCCTTTGCCGCGAAGAATGCTTTCAGTTCCTCAGCTTCAGCTGTAGAGATAACCAACTGCTCGTTTGAGTTCCACTTTTCGGCAATCTTAAGAATAACCTCCTTGAGGAGTCCATCTTTGATTGCCCCGTCAAGATTCTCCTTTACTATTGTATCAGTAACGATGGTGGCAACCTCAGACTTCAACGCACCAATTGCCTGCGCTCCATAAAGTTTGAGTTCCGAACGGGTGTTAGCATCAAGTTCGGCAGCAGCCTTGCGTGCTTTTGCTGCGATTTCCTCAGCTTCAGCTTCCGCTTTTTTTATAATTGATGCAGCTTCAGCCTTTGCATCAGCAATGATGCGCTCGGCCTCAGCACGTCCTTTCTCTACACCTTCGTTAAAAATTTTCTCGGTCAGTTCTTGAATTTTATTCTCCATTATATTGATTTTTAATATTTTCACTCAATACGTTACTGCAAACCACAAAAAATGGTCAGCCTAATTAACTGCAAAAATAACTCTTTTTATTTATAATCCTACTTTAACTACCTTATTTATTAAATATATGTTCTAAAAATTCAGAAAAATTAAGAAGCCTTGTAAGTACCAAAGAGAATTAAAATGCCGTCAGCAAATTTTCAAATTGCTGACGGCACAAAATTATATATTTTCGCATGGATAATAATGTTCTGAATATTCCCGAAAATGCTCAAATATCCGAACATTTGGTTAAAAGGTATTCAAATTTCTATATTTTAACCTTACCCAAAATTCCGGTAAGCGCTGCAATGGCAATACCATAATTTGTCATAGGCACACCTTGTGCCTTAGCCATGCGTAACCGGTTGAGCACATGGCGACGGGTAAACATGCAGGCACCACAATGAATTATAAGATTATAAGGTGTGAGGTCTTCGGGGAAATCATTTCCGCCCACAATATCAATTTTCAGATTCTCGCCAAACTTCTTGCGCAGCAAACGGGGGAGTTTTACGCGCCCTATATCTTCATTTTTAGGAATATGCGAACAGGCCTCCGCTATTAGTATGCGACCGTTTTCAGGCATATTCAGCAGGAGCTGTGCACCTGCGCGAAAAGCATCGACATCGCCCTTGTGTCGCGCCATAAGTATAGAAAAAGAGGTAAGTGCAGTTCCTTGCGGTGTCAACTTCTGGACATCAGCAAATACCTGCGAATCAGTTATGATAAGCTTAGGCGGGGTTGTCAGCATACCGAGCATATCCGGAAGCTCTTCGGGTGTGCAACAGAGTGCAAGACAATGCTTGTCAAGCAGATTACGAAGAGTCAACACCTGCGGCTGTATAAGTCTGCCATGCGGTGCCTGGGCGTCCTGCGGCATTACAAGCACCACAACATCACCTTTACCGGCAAGCGAATATGTAATATCGTCAAGATTGTCGCCACTGCTGAATATTGCAGCCATTGATGCAAGAAGTTCATCAATACCCTCTCTTGTCTTTGCAGAAACACACAGCACATTTTTCGCAAGCACACTCTCCCACTCTTTACAGCAACTTTGTGCTTCGGGAGCATCGCCCTTGCCCATAACATATATTATAGGTGTATTCAGCGAAGCGAACAGAGCGCCCCACTCTCTCTCCGGTGCAATATCCTGTGGTTGACCGTCAAGCAGAATAATGGCAAGGTCCACGCGGGCAGCCGACTGTCTCGTACGCTGTACGCGCATTTCGCCCAACGGCCCGCAATCGTCGTAACCGGCTGTGTCGGCAAGCACTGCGGCACCGATACCCGGAAGTTCGATGTTCTTCCACACTGTGTCGGTAGTTGTTCCCGCCGTAGAAGATACTATAGAGGTATCCTGTCCTGTGATTGCATTTATCAACGAAGATTTTCCGGCATTGCGTCTGCCGAAGATTCCTATATGATAGCGATTGGAACGTGCTGTTTCACTCATGGCCTCTAAAATCTGAAATCCCTCTCTCCATTCTCTATGGCATCAAGATATTTAGCAGCTGTAGCCCTCGCCTTCTCATT
>SUXT01000011.1 GCA_015060835.1 Bacteroidales bacterium | reverse complement strand
AAAAAGCTGTCCCTCTTAAAGGGGGACGAGAACTTTTTTCCGAGAAAAAAGTTCGGAGGGGGTTCTTAACCTATCGTACTACAATAAACCTTGCTACGCGAGGAAAACCCCTCCGTCTTCAATCGCGTCGCGATTGAATCCACCTCCCCTTTAAGGGCAGGAACTTTTTTAGTAAGCTATTTTGTTGATATTTAGAAATTTAGTAAATATTGATTTGAAATAAATGTGTCCAAAGATTAGCTTATCCAAGAGGGAGAGTTGTTTCCCTTGTTTTTGAAGGCGGAGAAGTTAAAAATATAAGCAAAATATAAATTTGCCGTACATCATAATACCTATTATGCTATCTCGCTATATATAAATAAGGAAAGATGGCCAACTGGCCATCTTTCCTTATCAGTTTATGTTCGTAGAACAATATTATTCTTTGCTCCAGTCGAGCTTAGACATACGAACGTAGCTTGCGTAGCGCTTCTGTGCCATCTTCTGTGCTGCATCGAAGAGCTCCTGTGCTTCTGTGGGGAACATCTTTGCAAGTGATGCGTAACGAACCTCACCCTGCAAGAACTCCTGGAACTTCTCCCACTGGGGCTCTTTGCTGTCGAGTGTGAAGGGGTTCTTGCCTTCTTCCTCGAGAGCGGGGTTGTAGCGCCACAAGTGCCAGTAACCGCACTCAACGGCAGCAGCCTGCTCAGCCTGTGCCTTACCCATACCCTTGCGGATACCGTGGTTGATACAGGGAGCGTATGCGATAACGAGTGAAGGACCGGGATAAGCCTCAGCCTCGCGGATAGCCTTCAAGCACTGGTCGTAGCTTGCGCCCATTGCAATCTGTGCTACATATACATAACCGTATGTTGTTGCAATCATACCGAGGTCTTTCTTGCGGATACGCTTACCTGATGCAGCGAACTTAGCGATAGCACCGAGGGGAGTAGCCTTAGATGACTGACCGCCTGTGTTAGAGTAAACCTCTGTGTCGAGTACAAGGATGTTGATGTCCTCGCCTGATGCAATTACGTGGTCGAGACCGCCGTAACCGATGTCGTATGATGCACCGTCACCACCGATGATCCACTGTGAACGTTTGGCGATGAACTGCTTGATTGCAAGAATCTGTTTAGAGTAGTCGCAACCGCAAGCCTCGCAAGCAGCGATAATCTGGGGCTCAAGCTCCTTAGTGATTGTAGCGTCCTCCTTGTTTTCAATCCACTGACGGAAGAGTGCCTTTGTCTCGTCGCTGCACTTTGTGCAATCCTGAGCCTCTGTCATGATACGCTCAAGACGTTTACGCATCTTGTTGTCAGCGAGCTTCATACCGAGACCGAACTCGCAGAAGTCCTCGAACAGTGAGTTTGCCCATGCGGGACCCTCGCCCTTCTCGTTGGTCGTGTAGGGGGTTGAGGGTACAGAACCTGAGTAGATTGAAGAACAACCTGTAGCGTTGGCAACGAGCTGGTGGTCGCCGAAGAGCTGTGTAACGAGCTTAACGTAAGGTGTCTCACCGCAACCTGAACATGCACCTGAGAACTCGAAGAGGGGAGTAGCGAACTGTGAGTTCTTGGGGTTAGACTTAACGTCAACAAGTGCCTGCTTTGTCTTTACATTCTTAACGCAGTAATCCCAGTTTGCAGCCTCTGCTCTCTCCTGCTCAAGAGATACCATAGAGAGTGCCGAACCGCCGAGCTTGGGATTGCCGGGACATACATCAACACAGTTGCCGCAACCGAGACAGTCGAGTACGCCTACCTGAATACGGAAGTTCATGCCCTTCATGGCTGCGGGAGCCTTCATTTCGATTGTCTCTGCTGTGAAGCCTGCCTTCTCGTTCTCGTCGAGTACGAAGGGACGGATACAGCCGTGAGGACAAACGTATGAACAACGGTTACACTGGATACACTTAGAAGCATCCCATTTGGGAACGAATGCACTTACACCGCGCTTCTCATATGCCGATGTTCCCTGGGGCCATGTACCGTCAACAACCTTCAAGAATGCAGATACGGGCAACTGAGCACCCTTCTGTGCGTTGATGGGGCGTACAATCTCGTTGATGAATGCGGGATCGTCGTTTGCAGGAGTAACATCTGCGGGGAGGTTTGCCCATGCGGGGTCGATAGCCAACTGCTGGTATTCGCCGCCACGGTCAACAGCCGCGTTGTTCTTGTCAACGATGTCCTGACCCTTCTTGCCGTAAGACTTAACGATGAACTTCTTCATCTGCTCGATAGCGAGATCTACGGGAATAACGCCTGTGATGCGGAAGAATGCGCTCTGGAGGATTGTGTTTGTACGGTTGCCGAGACCAATCTCCTGAGCAATCTTTGTAGCGTTGATATAGTAAACTTTGATGTCGTTCTTAGCGAAGTAGCTCTTGATGTCGTTGGGGAGGTTGTTGATGAGCTCCTCGCCTTCCCATACAGTGTTAAGAAGGAATGTACCGCCCTTCTGGAGACCGCGGATTACATCGTACATGCGCAAGTATGCCTGTACGTGGCAAGCCACGAAGTTGGGAGTGTTTACAAGGTATGTTGAGCGGATGGGAGCATCACCGAAACGGAGGTGTGAACATGTGAAACCACCCGACTTCTTTGAGTCGTATGAGAAGTATGCCTGACAGTGCTTGTCTGTGTTCTCACCGATAATCTTAACTGAGTTCTTGTTTGCACCTACTGTACCGTCTGCACCGAGACCGTAGAATTTTGCCTCGAACATACCCTCTGACACAGCAATCTCCTCCTTTGCGGGGAGTGATGTGAATGTAACGTCATCAACGATACCTACTGTAAAGTGGTTCTTGGGTGTGGGCAATGCAAGGTTCTCATATACCGACATGATAACGGCAGGTGTAGTATCGTTAGAACCGATACCGAAGCGGCCGCCTACGATTACGGGGTTGATAGCCTTCAATTCGGGGCAGTCGTTGAATGCCTCAACTACATCGAGGTAGAGGGGCTCGCCGTTTGCACCGGGCTCTTTTGTACGGTCGAGTACAGCTATGCGCTTAACGCTCTTGGGCATTACAGCTGCGAGGTACTTCAATGAGAAGGGACGGTAGAGGTGTACGCTTACAAGACCTACCTTCTCGCCCTGCTGTGCAAGGTAGTCGATAGTCTCCTTAACAGCCTCTGTTGCCGAGCCCATAACCACGATTACGCGGTCAGCATCGGGAGCACCGTAGTATGTGAAGGGAGCGTAGTTGCGACCTGTGATTGCAGAAATCTCCTTCATGTACTCTGCAACGATGTCGGGTACTGCGTCGTAGTACTTGTTTACAACCTCTTTGTGAGTCATGAATGTTTCGGGGTTCTCTGCTGTACCACGTGTAGAGGGTGCTGTGGGAGTAAGTGCGCGGTTGCGGAACTCCTGAACTGCATTCCAGTCTACGAGGGGAGCGATGTCCTCCTGCTCAAGAAGCTCGATTTTCTGAATCTCGTGTGATGTACGGAATCCGTCGAAGAAGTTGAGGAAGGGGATGCGGCTCTTCAAAGTAGCAAGGTGCGCTACGGGAGCAAGATCCATAACCTCCTGAACAGAACCCTCGCAAAGCATTGCGAAGCCTGTCTGACGGCAAGCCATAACGTCCATGTGGTCACCGAAGATACACAATGAGCTACCTGCAAGGCTTCGTGCCGATACGTGGAATACCGAGGGAAGAAGCTCGCCGGCAATCTTGTACATATTGGGAATCATCAACAGAAGACCCTGTGATGCTGTAAATGTGTTAGTCAATGCACCTGCCTGCAATGAACCATGTACTGCACCGGCAGCACCACCTTCAGACTGCATCTCCTGAACGGCAACTGTCTCGCCGAAGAGATTCTTACGTCCCTGAGCTGCCCACTCGTCAACGTACTCCGCCATTGTAGACGAAGGTGTGATGGGGTAGATGGCAGCTACCTCGGAAAACATATAAGCTACGTGTGCCGCAGCCTGGTTTCCGTCACAAGTGATAAATTTCTTTGTCTTTGTCATAAGTTTTTACTATATAAAAGTTTATATTGTATTTTATCATAGTTTGAACGTACAAAATTACAAAATAATCGGATACTATTACTATAAAATCCTCAAAAAAGAGTATTTTTGTGAAGATTTTAATTATGAAATACTTATTTATAGTCCTTATGTGTATTGCGCTGTTGTCGCCGTCGGTAGCCGAAGCGCAATATTGGTACTCTCCCAAAAGAGAGTATCGTGCTGTTTGGGTAACTACGATAGAGAATCTCGATTGGCCCAAGACCATAATTAAGTCCACTGCTGATGTCGAAAAGCAGAAAAACGAATTCAAGGCCCTGCTCGATTCGTTGGCTGTATATAATATAAATACAATATTATTGCAGACGCGCGTGCGTGGAGATGTTATCTATCCGTCTGATATTGAGCCTTTTTCGGCAGTGCTTACAGGTAAGGCGGGCAGGAATCCCGGATACGACCCTCTGGCTTTTGCCATCGAGGAGTGCCACAAGAGGGGCATGCAGTTGCACGCATGGCTGGTTACGTTGCCGTTGGGCAAGGTGAAGCATGTCAATTCACATGGGCGTATGAGTCTGAGCCGCAGACATCCCGCTATGTGCAAGCTCTACAAGGGTAGCTGGTACATGGAGCCCGGCACGCCCGAGACGGCCGACTATCTTGTCTCGTTAGTCTCCGAAATTGTGGGCAAATATGATGTCGATGGTATTCACCTCGACTATATACGTTACCCCGACCAACCGCGCGACTACAACGACTATGCTCTGCACCGCCGCTACGGTAAAGGAATGAGCCACACTGAATGGCGCCGCGCCAACATCACCTCCATTGTGCAGAAGATATACTCGTCTGTAAAGAATATAAAGCCGTGGGTGAGAGTAAGTTGCGCTCCGCTTGGCAAGCACGATAATCTCACAAGATACTCCTCTCGCGGGTGGGATGCTCACAACACTGTTTTTCAGGAGGCTCAGCGTTGGCTGGAGCAGGGTATCATGGATGCACTCTTCCCTATGATGTACTTTTCGGGAAACAATTTTTATCCATTCATGCTCGATTGGCAGGAAAATTCAGCGGGTCGCCACATAGCGCCCGGACTGGGTGTTTACCGCCTTATGCCGGGTGAGGGCGATTGGGCACGCGAAGAGATTACCCGGCAGTTCTTTACTTCGCGCGAGGCAGGAGCGGCAGGCACAGCTATCTTCCGTGCAGAGCATCTGCTGAAGAACTATAAAGGCGTTGCCGAATTTCTGAAAGTATTCAATCGTAAAAAGGCGCTTATTCCTGCAATGGAGTGGTCGGGCGAAGCTAAACTTGAGGCTCCCAAGAACTTCAAGGGCGAACATCTGTTCAATGCCCTCCGCCTGTCGTGGAGCGGTGTGAAGGCTAAGAACGGCCGTCCGCAGACGCGATACAATCTCTACCGTTCGTCGGTGTATCCTGTTGATACAGAAAATATTGACAATCTTATTGCAGCCAATCTTACTGATACTCTGTTCGTTTGGAACGATACTCCGCAGGATACCCATTGGGCAGTAACGGCGGTGGATGCATTCGAGGTTGAGAGCCCTGTTGCAGAGTGGCGCGAGCGTGCGCCATGTTCGCGTATGTACCGCGACAGTTTTATCCTGCCCGATGCACAGAGCTGGGGCATGAGGGTGCTGATAAAAGATTTCAGCGGAAAATTGCTCTATTCGATGCCCTACAACGAGAGTGTGAATGTGGAGGGCCTGCCTGCCGGATGTTACCGTCTGGAGGTGATGACAAGACAGGGCGATATTCTTCTTCGGGAATTGTTTGTGAGGTGATAGCAGATAGTAGGGTCTTTAGGGCCTTTAAGGTCTCTAAGGTCTCTAATGACCCTAAAGACTCTAATGACCCTATAATTTCAAAAACCTTATAGAATTTTCAATCGCAATAATAAACACGCTTTATACGTGTCGACACCGATGTAAGAACTTCATAAGGAATCGTGTCGAGCCATTCGGCGAGACGGTAAATGGGCAGATTGCTTCCGAATATCTCCACGCTGTCGCCCTCCTTGCAGTCGATGTCCGTAACATCTATCATGCATACATCCATGCAGATGTTTCCCACATATTTTGCCTTTTTGCCGTTGACGAGGCAGTAGCCGTTGCCGTTGCCAAGTTTGCGGTTGAGTCCGTCGGCATATCCTATCGGCAGGGCTGCTATGCGCGATGGGCGCGATAGTGTCCCTTTGCGGCTGTATCCCACAGTTTCGTCAGCAGGTACATTGCAGGTGTGCAGGATTATTGTCTTAAGTGTGGCTACGGTCTTTAGGGCAGCATCTTCCTTAATCGGCGATACGCCGTACAATCCTATTCCAAGGCGCACCATGTCCATCTGTCGGTCGGCAAAGCGTTCTATTGCCGCGCTGTTGCAGATGTGTCGCAATATGTGGTGGGGAAAGGCTGCCTGCAAGGTGTCGGCTGCTTTTACGAAGCGGGCCGTCTGCTCTTCGGTGAAGTAATTGAATACCTCGGAATCGCTACCCGCAAAGTGTGAAAATACCGAGCGGGGAGTAAGTGCCGATTGCTTCTTGAGCTCTTCGACAAGGGCGGGTACCTCTTCGGGGAGGAATCCCAGACGATGCATTCCTGTGTCAATCTTTATGTGTACAGGATAGTCGGTTATTCCCTCGCGTGTGGCCGCCTGAACAAGTGCGCGTAGCATGGAGAAACTATAAACCTCCGGTTCGAGTTTATTCTCAAAGAGTGTGCGGAACGAACATGGTTCGGGGTTCATTATTATTATGCCCGCTGTAAGTCCTGCACGGCGCAGTTCCACTCCCTCGTCGACCACAGCCACTGCAAGGTAGTTCACGTGCGACTCCTGCAAGGTGCGGGCAACTTCCATAGCTCCCGTGCCGTATGCCGAGGCCTTTACCATGCATATCATTTTTGTGTCAGGGTGCAGGAACTTGCGGTAGTGGTTAAGATTTTCGCGCAGTGCCGATAGGTTTACTTCAAGTATTGTCTGGTGTACCTTCTTTTCGAGTGCTTCGGATATCTCTTCGAAGCGGAAGGCGTGGGAACCTTTTACAAGAATTGCCTCATCATGCAGGGCTGCGAATATCGGCGATTGCATGAATTCCTCCACTGAAACGAAGAAATGTGCTTCAGTTACAGCTTTTGATAGCCTGTCGCCTTCGGATTTTATATCTTTTCCTATGCCTATGAGCTTGTTTATCCCGCGCTTTTCAATGTATCGTGCCACAGTGCGGTAGAGCGAGCGTGCCGTCTGCCCCGTCTCTTTAAGGTCGGAGAGAATGAGCGTGTGCGACAGACTTGCCATTGTACTGCAACGGCGCTCCATAAAGTCGAGCGCAATGTCGAGTGAGGCTGTGTCGGAATTTGAATTGTCATTGATTATCACACAGTTGTTTATACCCTCTTTCACTTCGAGACGCATTGCCACAGGTTCAAGCTGTGCCATGCGCTCGGCAATGGTTTCGGCGGGAACCATCAGGTAGAGTGCTGCTGCAAGGCAGTTGATGGAATCTTCGATTGATGCATCGTCGACAAAAGGTATATAATAACTGTGCTCGAATGAGAGGTAGCGGTATTTTATTGTGGTACCTTCGGTCGCTTTTTCTATTGAACTTATGAATAGAGGACGTTCGGGATCTTTGCACGACCATGCAATTTCGCGCGAGGAGAGCAGCGAGCGGTGCACGCTGTTCGATAGTATAGGGTTGTCGCCGTTGTAGATTATCACATCGCACTCCTTGAAGAGCGACAGCTTTTCGGAGCACTTCTGCTGCATGTTGCTGAAATTCTCCTGATGCGCTTCGCTCAGGTTTGTGATTATTCCTATCGTCGGGCGTATGATTTTTTGCAGACGGTCCATTTCGTCCTGCCTCGATATTCCCGCCTCGAATATGCCCAATGTGCTCTCTTCGCCGAGCATCCACACAGAGAGGGGGACGCCTATCTGCGAATTGTAGCTGCGTGGGGAACGTGCAACCACATGACTGCCGTCTGTTATTTGATAGAGCCACTCCTTGACGATGGTCTTGCCGTCGCTGCCGGTGATTCCCACGATGGGAATGTCGAATGTCGAGCGGTGGTGTGCCGCGAGTGTCTGCAAGGCTTTCAGTGTGTCGTCCACGACAAGGAAATTGGCCCCTTCGTACGAGGTGCTGTCAAAGGTCTTTCCTACAACAAAGTTCCTTACTCCGCGCTTGTAGAGCGTATCTATGTAGTTGTGGCCGTCGCCGCTTGCGGTTACTATGGAGAAGAAGAGTGTCTCTTCGGGGAAACTCAGCGAGCGGCTGTCTGTCAGCAGACGTAAGATTTTTACTCCGGGTGCGCCGCAAATATGTTGGGCTTTTATAATTTCGCTTACTTGTTCTATCGTGTACGGCATCTTTTACCTCTTTAGAAGTTGTATGAAAGACTGTTTTTTAATTGCTCAGTCTCTTTTGAAAAATCAAAGAAAGGATATTTTTCTGTAAGTCTCTCAATCTTTAACAATAATTTGCTTTTAAAATCGGCATGTGCCGCTGAGGCTCCGTTTATCGGGCGGTGGGCAAGTGCCCTGTTTATCTCTTCCACCTTTGCAGCAATGCTTCTTGTCTCTTCGCCGAAGTAGCACTCCCCGAATCGCTCCCAAATGTAATTTGCTGCAATGGGGGAGGGGTGTAGCATATCTTCGGCGTAGAAGCGGTAGTCGCGCAGTTCGTCGAGTACAATTTCGTATGAGGGGAAGTAGAAAATCTTTTCCGGGAATCTCTTTTGCAGTTCGTCTACGGCGAGCAACAGTGTGGCCTTGCTCACTTGGTTGCCGTGGGCACCGTCGCGGAAGTGGCGTATGGGGCTTACTGTAAGCATCACTTTCATCGCGTTGTTGCGGCTGAAGAGTCTTTCGAGTATTCTGCTCATTGCAGTTACAATCTCTGTGGGCGACAAGAGTGAACGTTCGAACTGTGTGGAGGGTATCTTGTGGCAGTTACCCACTACCATATTATCGCTTTTGCGCCTGTAAACATATGCTGTTCCGAAGGTGAGCGACAGCAACTCCGTCTCTTTTATCCACTCGGATGCCTGCGTCAGTCTGCTGTTGATATTTTCAATAAGCTCCTCTTTACCGGCGCGCGAAAAGTCGCCGTGATGCAACATGCTGTGCCAGCGCTCTTCGTGAAATGCAAGTTCGGTCGAATTTTCGGTAAAAAGTCTGCACTCTTCCATCCTCTCAAGTGCAGTGGCGATGGAGAGTGGATTGTAGAGAATGCCGAAGGGGTTCAGCATTACCGGGAACTTGCATGCGACAAGTCGTCCGCCGATATTCTCGGCGAAGCACGAACCTATTATCATCTGCTTGGTTCCGTACGAAATTTCAAGCTCATTTTCGGGTAGAGCAACGGGGGTTGTCAAACGCATGATAGTCTGTATTGCAGATTGCGAAGATAGTGATTTTTCCGATAGTTTCAGGCTATATGTCTTATTTTATTTTATTAGTGTCCGGTGAATTTTTATTCTGCTTATGTTTTGAACTCCTCCGTCTTCAAAAACAAGTTTTTGAATCCACCTCCTCTTCAAGAGGAGGAATGTAAATCATTGAAAATTATCAATATATGACATTCTCCCTCTTGAAGAGGGAGTGCCCGCAGGGCGAGGGAGTTCCAATCATTGACTTAAATTTGTCTTAATAAAGAATTGGAGCTTCTAGTTACTTAAATATTGAATTTTAAACGACTTAAATACGTTTACCGGACACCAATAATTTTATTTCCCAACCCGCAAAAAAGAACTCCGCAGGCCTGATTGACCTGCGGAGTCTTCTATTTTATCAGATGGAAGTCAATCCACCTTCTGATGTCGTCTTGTAATTACTTTACAAAAACTTTCTCAGTTTCAACAACGCCGTTAGCGTAAACCTTCTTGACGATGTTGATGCCCTTAACAGGAGCGCTTACTGCTGTACCGCCAACAGTGTAGTAAGATGTTGAAACGAGTACATCGCCCTGCTCGCCGCCACCGATGATGGGTGTGTCGATACCTGTGGGATCACCTACGCGGCGGAAGTGGAACTTAGCTGTTTCGTTACCACCGGGAGACCATGTAGAAACGTCGCTGTTCTCACCACCAGAGTTGCGGAAGTAGAGTGAACGGTATGCTGTCCATTCACCGTCGTTCAAAGGACAGTAGATGTCGAAGTCGTTGTCATCCTGCAGACGGATTACGAAGGGAGACTCGGGAGACTCTGTAAGACCGATACCACGGTAGAGGCCTTCGGCACCCTTGATGTAGTAACCTGTCTCAACGTGCTTGATGTAGTATGCGTTCAAAGAGTCCTCAGCTGTGATGTAGCCTGCCTCTCTCCAGAGACCGAGGTTCATATCCTCTGTTGCGGGGATAAGCTCGAACTGGAAGCGTTTGTGAGGATTGCTCATATCCTCGGGAGCATTTGACCAATACATCTTGTACTTGAGGTTACCGATGTACTGATCCTCGGGTGTGCTGTTATCGTATGCATACATAGCCTTCTTGCTTGTCCAAGATGATTGCTCGTGTGAAGAAACGAATACGTATGTACCGGGTGTTACGGGGTTGGGCTTAGTTGTTGCTGTCTCCTGAATTGCGTTGAAGAGGGGCATTACAATCTCTTTGGCAACAGCCTCGTCGTTCTTAGCCTGAGCCTTCAATGCTTTCTCGTACATTGCCTGGAACTTACCTACAACCTCCTGTGAGTAGAAACCGGGGTCGGTACCTACCTTCAGTTTTGCATACTTTTCAGCCTCGAGCATAAGACCTGAGAGCATGTAGAGGTTACCCTCGGGCATAACAGCTTTGTTGATGTACCACTCACCCTCACCATCGAGGTCGTTCATATCGAGACCTGTTACTGAGAATGTTGCGAGGTCGCCCCAGTCCTGGAAGATAACATAAGGCATGCTCTCGTCGTCGCGTATCATATTTTCGCAGTATTCGTAGATTACCATTGAGCCGTCGAGACCTTCGTGGTTGGCGGGTTCAATCTTCACCTTAGAAGCAACAGCGAGATCCAAGGTAGAGCCTGCATGTCCCCAACCGTTTTCATCGGTTGTCTTTGTCCAATATTTACCGTCCTTGAGGCTCTGGATGTAGAATGTACCGTCGCCGTTGCCTGTGCTCTTGATGAGGAATGCAGCAGGTGCCTGTAGGTTTGTACCGAATACATCATCGCCTGCGAAGTAGCGGGGTGTACCGGGCTCAACACCATCCATGTAAGCGTTGGGGTTACAGTTGTAGAGACCGCGTATAACATAGATCTCGCCGTCTACAATCTGTGAAGCATCTGTAATCTGCTCGCCGAGCTGGATGTCGTATGCGTAGGGGAGGGGAGCCTCGTTAGGAGTGATAGCGCTACCTGTTGTGATTGCGAAGTCGATAGGAGTATTTACGCTGTTCTTACGTCCGTACTGAATGAATTTGAATGCGCTGATGGGCTCGGGGAGCTGTGCCTCGATGTATACGTAGTTAGGATCTGCATCGTAGCTTTCAACCTGACCTGCGTCCCAAGCTGCGTGGTAGTGTGTGTCGATGTTGCCGTCGCAGAGACCTGCAAGACCGATACCGTCGGAAGCGTGAACCGAGTTAGAAGACCAGTCGAGCTCTGTCAACTTGATTGTGTCGCCAAGAGCGTTCATGATTACGAACTCACCGTATGTGGGGAATACGAATTCTGAATTGCTGTATTTGGCGTGGTTGTTTGTGTCGAATACTGTGAAGCGGAGTGTAGAAACCTCTTCTGTGAGGTAGTATACGGGAGACTCCCAACGGAAACTGCCGTTAGTCTGTTTCTCACCGGGGAGACGGAGCTCGGGAAGACCTACACGGTAGGGGAACTCTATTACATTGTTGATCTGAGAAGACCAGAAGTTGTCGATA
The DNA here is from genome assembly GCA_015060835.1 of Bacteroidales bacterium. Taxonomy (GTDB): domain Bacteria; phylum Bacteroidota; class Bacteroidia; order Bacteroidales; family Bacteroidaceae; genus HGM04593. The sequence goes on along the minus strand of SUXT01000011.1, from coordinate 31,383 downwards.
GCCAAAACAGCTGCATCGAGACCAGCGTCAACGTCTGCAATTGTTGTGTAGTTGTCGAAGAGAAGGAGCACTGCGTCCTGAGCTGCCTGCAAGTTGTCGCTTGCATCTGCGGGGTATGAACCCTTAACCCATTCGGGAGCCTCAGAGGTAATGAGCTCACCCTCGTCGAGCTTTTCCATGATGATGTCCATTGAGTCGAGGTATGCGTTGAGACCTACAACTGCATAGTTGGGTATTGCCTCCTCAAGATCAAGTTTTGCTATAAGGATTTCAGAAGCTGTTGTAGCCTTCTCTGCTGCGTCGATAGCTGCAATGAGAGCATCCCATGTGCCTTCTGTGTCATAGTCTTCCATTTTGCCGAGTTTCTCCATGCGAGCCTTTGCGTCAGCAATGAGGTCTGTGAGCTGTGAAGCGAGGTCGCCTGCTGCGATTTCAGCCTTGTAGATTGTGAAGTTGTAAGTGGTCGGACGTGAGCGTTTGGCCATAGCCTCAGCATCGTTGTACCAAAGAGACATTTTGCCGAGAGCATCGTGACCGATACAGAGAGAGTCGTCCTTGAGGATGTTGAAGTCATTCTCTACTGAGTCGCAAAGTTGAAATTGGTAATAGCCGGCTTCTTCTGATTTAGCTGTCCAGTTGAGCCAGCCTGCTACCTCCTGATTAGAGAGGTAGTGACCGTTGTTCAGCCAGCAGATTTTGTATGAGTTCTCTACATCCTTCTGAGGAACGAGATAAACCAAAGAAGCTGCGTTGGCTGTTACGTGACCTCCATAAGGAGAGTTCCAGAAACCACCACCGGGGTATGTACGTTTTGTACCGCCGAGCTCATATTCAAACTCGGGAGCGTTACCCTTGATGAGGAAGAATGCACCCTCTTCTGCAAGACCTTCCAATGTAGTAACCTGTTCGCCTACCTGCATCTCCTGCTCAGGATAGGGGAGGTACTCTGTACCGGGTGTAAGACCTACGTATGTGGGGCAGTTCTTGAGGTTGCTACGTGTCTGCCATACGAGCTGGAACTCGCTGATGGGCTCGTTGAATTCAAGTTCTACGTAGTGATACTCCTGAGGACATCCACCTGTGTAGTAGGTTGAGTGGAAGTGGTCAGTCAAGTTACCGTTGTTGAGGTTTTCGATGGGACCTTCGTTTGCCGCAGCTGCATTAGATGTAGCTATGTATTCGATTTTCTCACCGTTAGCGTCGAGTATTGTCAACTCAGACATAGTGAAGAAGGGGAAACCGGGACCCCAACCGGACGAAATACCGTCTGTGAGGCTTGTCTGCATGTAACCCTCAGTGGTGTTTGTTGAACAAACTGTGAAGCGCAGTGTGTTGAACGCTTCGTCAAATTTGTACATCTCCGATGTGAACTCATAGTGCATACCGGCGTACTGTCCTGGTAGACCATTCGCTCTTGTCAGCGTAATGGGCCATGTAGCTGTCTGTGCCATGCCGAATACAGCAACGAGCGACAGAAGAGCTGTCAGAAGTAAATTTTTTTTCATAATAATTTGAATTTAGGTTGTACGATTTTTTAGCCTCATTTTTGGAGGTCGTTGTTTGTTATTTTGCAAATGTAGTTACTTTTTATCAAACAACAATGATAAATATGCAAAAAAATTATTATATATTTAGTGAAAGTCGCTGTTTTGGCAATCGGCAAACGCAATGTTACGAATGAAAATGTTAAAAAACTGTCATCAGACCATGTGTGCTGACGACAGTTTTTATATGATTGTTTAGGGGGCTTAGTTGCTATTGTTACTGCGCTGCTCGTTGCGTTTTACAAATTCTATGTGGCGTTCGGCCTCTTCGCGTGATGCTTCAAGTTCTTTTATTGTGCGCAGTACAACAGAGAGTTCGTATAGTGATTTTATGGCTTTTATATCCTCTTTGCGCATTTTGTATGTGTAGCTCTTTTCGCCTATAAGCTCCACCTTAATGTTTTTGTCGGCATTGAGCACAATGAATCCTATTATACCCTCGTCCTTGCCGAAGCGGAAGTCTACTCTTTCTGTTGTTATGCCGAGGTGTTTCGAGGTGTATTTGTTTATGGGGTTCTCCGATTCGGCATAATTCTCCCCTATGCTTACGCGCACTTTGTTGTGTGCTATGGGGCGGCCTTTGTAGATGGATGTTACAGTCATTATTCCATTTTCATCTACCTGACCGCGCAGATAGGTGTTGTTGAGGTTTTTCATGGGTGCCTGCGACGCGACCATGAAATTGCCTATCTCCTGGTATTTATCGTCCTTTTCGAATGTGAATCCCGACTTCAGCATCGTTTCAAGCTCTGCCTGCTTTGTCTGTATGAGGCTGTCAAATACAACTATGTTGCGTTTCTGTTCTGCAAGTTCCACTTCGCGCATCAATTTGAGCGCTTCGCGTCGTGCGTCGAAGGCTTTGGGGTATAGAATTTTCAGGCTGTCGAGGCTGTTCTTTGCGCTTTGGTAGTCGCCATGCTCAAAGGCTTCGCGTGCCGCATTGAGCGAACGGGCAGCCTGTTCTTCTACTGACTCGCCGCATGATGCAGCGAGGATGGTTGCGAATATTATTGCCGATAGGTGGATGATTCTTTTCATTTGTCTTAGAAACTTCTTGGTTTTTATTTTGCAAAGGTACGATTTATTTCTGTTGTCGGCGAGTATATGCGCTTAATTTGCGAAAAAAATGCTTGAATGGTCTGTTTCTGCCCCCTTTTTTGCAGGATAAACGGAAGAAAAATGTAATTTTGCGATTTAGAAGTTGTTTGAATTTTATTTCGGAATTATTTGAGAGATATTTTGAGTATATTTTCTTTCGCATTTTGCAGGGAATAGCGGGCTATTTCCAAAAAATAAGAAAGAAAAGATGCCAAAATAGACTCAAATAAGCCGAAATGAACAGCGCAAATATAAAATTATTTTCTAATAAAATTCAAACAGCTTCTTAAATGGTCTTTCGTCACTGTGGGTGTAAAAGACTGTTTATGTTACTAAATATGATATATTATGTATATACCTACTAAAGAAGAACTGATTAAAATACTCGATAAACCCATATTCCGTAAAATTTCTCAAACAGCCGACGAACTTGGAATGGAGTGCTATATTGTGGGTGGATATGTCCGCGATATTTTTTTGCAACGCCCTTCGAAGGATATCGATGTGGTTGTCGTGGGCAAGGGTATTGAGATGGCGCGTGCTTTCAGTAAAAAACTGGGAAAGGGCGCACATCTTGCGGTGTATGCCAATTTCGGCACGGCACAGGTGAAATACCGCGACGAAGAGATAGAGTTTGTTGGTGCCCGACGAGAGTCGTACAGCCACGATTCACGCAATCCCATTGTGGAGGACGGTACGTTGGAAGATGACCAGAACCGCCGCGACTTTACCATCAATGCACTGGCTATCTGCATGAACGGTGAGCGCTTCGGCGAACTTGTCGACCCTTTCGATGGTGTCTACGACCTTGAAGACAGGATTATCCGCACGCCTTTGGAGCCGGGGATAACCTTCTCGGACGACCCTTTGCGCATGATGCGCTGTGTGCGTTTCGCCACCCAACTCAATTTTTATATAGATGATGAGACTTTCGATGCTCTTTGCGAGAACAAGGAGCGTATAAAGATTATTTCGCGCGAGAGAATTAACGAGGAACTTAATAAGATTCTCCTTTCACGCACTCCATCGAAGGGGTTTATAGAACTTGACCGTTGCGGCCTGTTACCGCTGATATTCCCGCAGTTGGCGGCTTTGCAGGGTGTGGAGACGAAGAACAACAAGAGCCATAAGGAGATGTTCTACCACACACTCGAAGTGCTCGATAATGTGGCGGCGAAGAGCGACAATCTGTGGTTGCGCTGGGCGGCACTGTTGCACGATATTGGCAAACCGCGTACGAAAAGATGGGATCCTGTGCAGTTCTGGACTTTCCACAATCATAATGTGGTGGGCGAAAAGATGGTGCCGCAGATCTTCAAGGAGTTCAAAATGCCGCTTAACGAAAAGATGCGTTATGTGGCAAAACTGGTGGGGCTGCATATGCGTCCCATAGCCATTGCCGATGATATTGTAACCGATTCAGCCGTGCGCCGTCTGTTGTTCGATGCGGGCGATGATATTGACGATCTTATGTTGTTGTGCGAGGCTGATATCACATCCAAGAATGAGGTGCGCAAGCAGAAGTTCCTGGATAATTTCCGAATTGTGCGAAAGAAACTGAAGGATATTGAGGAGAAGGATCGCATACGTAACTTCCAACCGCCTGTCGACGGTGAGGAGATTATGCGCATCTTCGGCCTTACTCCTTGTGCTCTTGTGGGGCAGTTGAAAAGTTCTGTGAAGGATGCCATTCTCGATGGTGTCATTCCCAATGAACATGATGCGGCGCTCGAACACATTCTTAAAAAGGCTGCAGAAAAGGGGCTTGTCCCCGTCAATATGCCTTGATGAGCAGGCTGTTCAGTAAACAAAAAACTGTTTGAATCCACGGATTCAAACAGTTTTTTGTTTATAATGATTATGCGATATTATACCTAAGAAGTACAACCACATCCTTCAATGGATAAAAAAACTATTCTAAAAAGTTCCTGCCCTTAAAGGGGAGGTGGATTCAAAAACGACAGTTTTTGAAGACGGAGGGGTTTTCCTCGCGTAGTATGGTTTATTGTAGTACGATGGGTTAAGAACCCCCTCCGAACTTTTTTCCGAGAAAAAAGTTCTCGTCCCCCTTTAAGAGGGATAGCTTTTTAAGTTTCTTATTTTAAAGAGATTAGCAAAATATAAAAACTGAAAGATGTGTCCAAAGATTAGCTTAAAGTGGGACAACTTTTCAAGTTACTTATTTCCACCGACATTGCAATGCAACGTTGCATTTTAGGTAATAATTTGATAATCATTAAATAAAATTCAAACAGCTTCTAAGAAGCTGTAAAATCAGAAAAACAAGAGGACGGAGTAAAAACTCCGTCCTCTGTGGTATTTGGAAATATACTCTTTGATTAGTATGCAAAGAGGGGGTATTCGCTCATGTACTCGTTTACGCGACGACGTACTGTAGCTATTACCTTTTCGTCTTCGGGTGCGTTGAGCACTGTCTCTATCATTTCGGCAATTACGGGCATGAAGTCCTCTTTCACTCCACGAGTGGTGATAGCGGGTGTTCCCAAACGGATACCTGAGGTCTGGAATGCGCTGCGTGTGTCGAAGGGTACCATGTTCTTGTTTGCTGTGATGTCGGCTGCAACGAGTGCCTTTTCGGCTACCTTACCTGTGAGTTCGGGGTATTTGCCGCGGAGGTCTACAAGCATTGAGTGGTTGTCTGTTCCGCCTGATACGATGCCGAAGCCGCGCTCAATGAGTGCGTTGGCAAGTGCTGCTGCGTTTTTCTGCACCTGAGCCTGGTACTCTTTGAATGAGGGCTGCAATGCTTCGCCGAATGCTACTGCCTTTGCTGCAATAACGTGCTCCAGAGGACCGCCCTGTATGCCGGGGAATACTGCTGAGTCGAGCAACTGAGACATCATCTTTATCTCGCCTTTGGGTGTTGTCTTGCCCCAGGGGTTGGGGAAGTCCTTGCCCAAGAGGATTACACCGCCACGGGGACCGCGGAGTGTCTTGTGGGTGGTTGATGTTACTATGTGGGCATACTCAAGGGGGTTGTTGAGCAGGCCTGCTGCGATGAGTCCTGCGGGGTGTGCCATGTCAACCATGAGGAGTGCGCCTACGCTGTCGGCTATTTCGCGCATGCGCTTGTAGTCCCACTCGCGTGAGTAGGCCGAGCCGCCACCGATGATGAGTTTGGGGCGTTCGCGCTCTGCTACTTCTGCCATCTGTTCGTAATCTACGCGGCCTGTCTCCTTGTTGAGGTTGTATTCACAGGGGGTGTAGAGGATTCCTGATGTGTTTACGGCTGAACCGTGTGAGAGGTGTCCGCCGTGTGCGAGGTTGAGTCCCATGAACTTGTCGCCGGGGTTGAGCACTGCAAGGAATACTGCTGCGTTGGCCTGTGCACCTGAGTGGGGTTGTACATTTACCCATTCGGCGTTGAACAGTTTTTTGAGTCTTTCGCGTGCGATATTTTCTACTATATCAACCACTTCGCAACCGCCGTAATAGCGTTTGCCGGGGTAACCTTCTGCGTATTTGTTTGTGAGGAATGAACCCATTGCCTGCATCACTTCGTTGCTTACGAAGTTTTCTGATGCGATGAGTTCGATGCCTTTAAGCTGGCGTCTGTGCTCTTTCTCTATGAGCTGGAATACTGTGTTGTCTCTTTCCATAATCTTTATTTTGTTTTTTATTCTTGTCAGTAAAAATAACCGCTGTTTGCGCAGTTGTGAACTGCAAAGATAAGTATTATTCAGCAAATAGAAAAATCGAAGCGGATTTTAGAACAAAAAATCGTTTGATTTCGTACTATAGATTTCGTACTATATAATAATAGAGACCTCCAGTTTATTATGCATTGGAGGTCTCTATTGCTATGTAATTGCGATTTACTGGTACATGAATCGCTTGATGCTCTGCTTGGGTGTCTTTTCGAAGGGTTCGTCGCGGAACTCGCAGTCGTTGATGCGGCTGTATGCGGGAAGTTCGCTGTTCATCTTCATTACCTCGTCGCGCAACTGCTGTTTCAATGCTTCAGCTTCGATGCCTGCGCTCTTGGCTGCTGCCCAGTCTACTACAATAAGGGCTATGATTGAGTTCTTGCGGCCTACTGCGAGTGATTCTGACACAAAGGGGATTGAGTTGAGTTTGTCTTCAATCTCTTCGGGGTAGACGTTCTGTCCGCTTGAGGTAAGTATCATGTTCTTGCAACGTCCTTTGATGAATACGTTCTCTTTGTAGTCGAGGATACCCATGTCTCCTGTCTTGAGCCATCCGTCGCCGGTGAATACTGCCTTTGTAGCCTCTTCGTTCTTGTAGTATCCCATCATTACAAAGGGGCCTTTCACCTGTATCTCGCCGAGTACTTTTGAGGGGCGGGGCGAGTCTATTCTCAATTCTATAGGACGAGCGGGCTTACCGCATGAGCCGGCTGCAAATTCGCTCTTGTCGCAGTATGAGATAAGGGGACCGCACTCTGTCATGCCGTAGCCTACAGAGTAGGGGATACCTATCTTGCGCATTGTGTCTTCTACCTCCTTGTTGAGGGCTGCTCCACCGATGAGGAAGCCTTGAGTGAGTTCACCGCCGAATGTTGCAAGAAGTTTTTTGCGGACACCCGAGAGAATGATATTTCTTACTCCGGGGATTGAGAGCATTATTCGCATTGCGGGTTTGCGCAGTGTGGGGATTACCTTTGAACGGAATATCTTTTCGAGTACCAAAGGTACGGTGAGGAACATGAAGGGTTTTACCACTGCGAATGCTGCGAGCATCTTTGCGGGTGTGGGTTTTGCACCGAGGATGGTGATGTGGCATCCTCCTGCCATGGGGAAGAGGAAGTCGAATGTGAGTCCGAACATGTGTGCCAACGGGAGTACCGAAAGTATGTGTCCTGCGGGCTTCAAGGGTATCTTGCGCAGAGCAAAGTCGAGGTTTACTGAGATGCTGCGTGCCTGAAGCATTACTCCTTTGGGTGAACTTGTTGTTCCTGATGTGAAGCTGATAAGAGCAAGGTCGTCAAGTGCCTTTTCGTCTTTCTTGTAGTTGACCATTTCGGCTGTTACGCCGGCAGGGAATTTCTGTGCGAAGAGATTATCCCATGCTTCGGTAGCTTCCTTAAATTTGGGGTTGAAGGTTGCAAAGGGTTTCATCTCCTTTACATCCAATATGCCGAGGAATTCCTCTTTCCCCTCTATTATTGCGAGTGCATCCTTGTCGTCTTTGAATCCGTTATAACAGGTGGAGTCGGCTATGAGAATCTTTGAGTCTGCAAAGCATGACAACTCGACTACCGATTTCGGAAGAAAATCGGGTAGCAGGGGCACTATCACGGCGTCGTATGTTACGATTGCCATGAATGCCATACCCCACTCGGCAGAGTTTCTTGCGCAGAGTGCTATTTTATCTCCTTTAGAGATACCGCACTCATTGAATAGAATATGGTATTTTTCTATTCCGCGTGCTACGTCGCCGTATGTCAAGGTGTTTGCGCCGAAGTTTGTGAACATGGGAGAATCCCAGTATTTTTTCACTGATTCGGCAAAATGGTTCAGATAGTGTTCCATAAGTTCTAATTTAAATAATAAATTTGCTTTTGTGTGTGTTGTTTTAAAAACAGCCGTCTCTCTGTTGGGAGGACGGCTGTTTGTGTTGTAGTTTTGTGTTATTATTGATACATGAAGCGTTTGATGCTCTGCTTGGGAGTTTTTTCAAACGGATCAGGTCTTAATTCTATGTCATTTACACGGCTGTATGCCGGGAGGTCGACGTTTATCTTCTTTATCTCTTCGCGAATCATCTTTTCAAGTTCTTCGCGTGTCAGGCCGTCGGCTTTTACTGCATCCCAGTTGGGAACAATGAGTCCGATGATAGCGTTCTTGCGTCCCACTGCCAACGATTCCACTACGTAAGGGATGTTGTTCAACTTGTCTTCTATCTCCTCGGGGTATATATTCTGGCCGCTGGCAGAGAGTATCATATTCTTGCAACGTCCTTTTATATATACGTTCTCTTTCTTGTCGAAAAGGCCCATGTCGCCTGTGCGCATCCATCCGTCTTTTGTGAAGGCTGCACGTGTTGCTTCTTCGTTCTTATAGTATCCGAGCATTACGTTATCGCCTTTTACCTGTATCTCTCCGAGTACCTTCGCGGGGTTGTTGGAGTCTATGCGCAATTCAAGGTAGCGTACAAGCGCTCCACAAGAAGTGGGTGTGAACTCTGTCCAATGGCGGAATGATATGATGGGACCGCACTCGGTCATTCCGTAACCTACACAGTAGGGGAACTTCATCTTTTTCATCCACATCTCAACCTCTTTGTTGAGGGCTGCTCCGCCTATGATTACTCCATGGAGAAGGTTGCCGCCAAAGGTGTTGTAGAGCTTGTTGCGTACTCCTTTGAGGATGAGCTTGTTCAGTCCGGGGATGGCCAAGGCTATTCTCATCGCAGGTTTATTCAGTGTAGGAATTACCTTAGACTTGAATACCTTTTCTATCACCATAGGCACGGTGAGGAACATGAATGGCTTCACTTCTGCCAATGCTGCGAGCAGACGGGCGGGTGTCGGCTTCTGTGTAAGCATTGTTATCTTGCATCCTACCGAGAGGGGGTAGAGGAAGTCGAATGTCATTCCGAACATATGGGCAAGCGGCAGTATGGACAGGATGTGTCCGCCGGGGTTTGCGGGGATTGCTGCGTGGCCGAATCTGATGTTCGACGAGAGGCTTCTGACAGGGAGCATTACTCCTTTGGGGGCGCTGCTTGTTCCTGATGTGAAGCTGATGAGTGCAAGACGTTCCATTTCGTCGTTGCTCTTTGAGTAGTCGACCGATTCAGTAGTTATTCCTTTGGGGAATTTTTGGCTGAATTTTCCATCGAGGTCTGCACATACCTTTTCGAAGTTGCTGTCGTATGATACCACAGCTTCCATTTTCATAAGGTTGTAGACGCCAAGGAATCCTTCTTTCTCTTCAAAGGGTTTGAAAATGTCCTGCTCTCTGTTGAATGCTCTGAGTATGTCATTGTCCATAATAAGCATCTTACAGTCCGAGAAGCAAGAAAGTTCTACCACTGACTTTGGAAGAAAGTCGGGAAGGAACGGTACGATTACTGCATCGTAGGTTACTATTGCAAGGTAAGCAACTCCCCATTGTGCAGAGTTGCGTGCACACAGTGCAATCTTGTCGTCTTTCTTAATTCCGCACTCTTTGAATAATATATGGTATTTCTCAATACCCGCAGCTACATCGCCGTATGTAAGTGTTTCAGCACCGAAATTGCAAAAAGCGGGTTTATCCCAATACTGCTTGATTGCAGCATTAATATGATTCAAGTAATGTTCCATAATTACACAAATTTTAATTTTTGTGCAAATATGGGCGCTTTGCTTCACTTATTTACGCTTTCTCTTGTTGTTTAACTCAAATTAAGTATAATAATACTGAATTACGGTGTTAATATTTTTACACTTTATTATTTGTTAACTTTTGAGAGTGGTGTTACTTGTACATGAATCGCTTGATGCTTAATTTCGGGGTTTTTTCAAAGGGCTCTTTGCGTATTTCGCATTGTGTTATTTGGCTATATGAGGGTAGCTCCTTGTTGAGCGCAAAGACGCTGTTCTCTATTTCTTTATTCATGGCCTCTTCGTTGAGACCTGCTTCTGTGGCTGCATCGCTGTTGGCTACAATGAGTGCAACGAGTGTGTTTTTGCGTCCTACAATCAGTGATTCTGTTACGTAGGGCAGTTGGTTGACCATGTCTTCTATCTCTTCGGGGTAGATGTTCTGGCCATTGGCTGTAAGTATCATATTCTTGCAACGGCCTCTTATATACATATTGCCGTTTGCATCCATTGTTCCCATGTCTCCTGTCTTCAGCCATCCGTCGGCAGTGAAGACCTCTTTGGTGGCCTTTTCGTTCTTGTAGTATCCTACCATCACTGCGTCCCCGTGTACCTGTATCTCTCCGGGTATTTCTGCAGGGTTCTCCGAGTCGATGCGTACCTCTACCGAAGGGCGTGCTACAGCGCCACATGAGCGCATGGTAAATTCCTGCCATTTCTTGTAGCCTATCAATGGGGCGCATTCTGTCATTCCGTATCCTACAAGGTAGGGGAACTTCATCTTGTGCATCAGTTCTTCAACCTCTTTGTTGAGGGCTGCTCCTCCGAGTATTATGCCGCCGATTCCTACGTTGCCGCCGAATGTGTCAATGAGCAGTTTTCTTATCTTGCCAAGCACCAGTCCTTTAATGCCGGGGATGTGCATGAGTATGCGCATTGCCGGTTTTTCAAGTGCGGGCATTACCTTTGAGCGGAATACCTTTTCTATTACCAAAGGTACGGTAAGGAACATGAAAGGTTTTACCTCGGCAAGTGCTGCGAGCAGACGGGCAGGGGTGGGCTTTACTGTGAATATGTATATGTGGCAACCTTTAGAGAATGGGAATATGAAGTCGAATGCCTGTCCGAACATGTGTGCGAGTGGCAGTATCGACAATATTGTCCATCCGGGTTCAGCCTCCATCTCTTTGCGTGCAAATTCGAGATTGGCTGAGATTGCACGTGCGGGTATCATCACTCCTTTGGGTGAACTGCTTGTTCCTGAAGTGAAACTTATGACCGAGAGTGCGTTAAGGTTATTCTTTTCGTAGTTTACGCGTTTGGGTGTTACTCCTCCGGGGTAGCGTGTGGCAAATGTCTTTTCTACATCTTCTTCTATATTTGACGGAAGATTGTTGCTTTCGGGCATTATTTTTATGCCGTTTACATTGATAATTGCACCGAAATTTTCTATTTCTGCAAAGTCGTCCGCTACCTTGTGCTTTTTGAAGCTTGTCATTATTGCGTCGTCTACAAGGATAAGTCGGCTGTCTGAAATTTTTGTCAGTTCAACTACATTCTTGGGGAGAAAGTCCGACAACAATGGTACAGCAACAGCGTCATATGTGAGCACTGCAAGGTAAGCGATGCACCATTCTGCCGAGTTTTTTCCACACAGGGCTATTTTATCGCCTTTGTCTATACTGCATTTTTCAAACAATATGTGGTATTTTGCTATTCCTGCTGCAATGTCACCGTATGTATATGTATTACCGCCGTAGTTAGTCAAGGCAGGATTGTTCCAATAATTCTTTATTGCATCATCGATGTATCCAAGATAGTGTCTCATAATCTCAATATGTACTTTACCTATATTTTTCTTTAATTTAAACGATTCTTACTTGGCGATCCAATGGCGCTCTTTTCAAAATCTGACACAAAATTCAGTAATGATTTCGAAACTGCAATATTTCATTGATAGATAGCATATTAAAGGGGCGAAATAGTGAATATAGGGGTGAAATTAGGTATATAGGGGTGAAAAACGAGTAGCAAAAGAACGGTTTTTGGCGTTTTAATCACTGTGTGCCGTATGAAAATCATCAATCTTTTTCTGCATATTCTTGTGTATGTTCGGAACAAATATTATCTTTGTATGTTAAGTATGTTAGAGGTGAAATTTGTGTTTTATCATTATATATTTTCATATGAAGAGATTCTTGTTTTTGATATTTGTGTTGGCATTCTCACTGTTTTTTATCAATGATGTCAATGCTCAAAGGAATATAGTTGGTGCGGAGCCTAAAACCATAAAACTTGATAAGGAGGGATTCTTGAAAAGAGTCGTCGATTTTGAAAATTCACCTACTCAATGGAAATATCTTGGTGACAAGCCTGCTATAATCGACTTTTATGCAGATTGGTGCGGTCCTTGCCGTAGATTGTCTCCTATACTTGAAGAGTTGGCTGAGGAATACCGTGACAATATCTATATTTATAAGGTAAATGTCGACGATAATAAGGAAATAGCGGAAGTGTTCGGCATAACTTCCTTGCCGACAATTGTTTTTGTCCCTATGACGGGTAATCCGTCTGCTGGCACAGGTTTTCTGCCTAAGGATATTCTGAAGAGGGCCGTAAACGAAATTTTGCTTAAAACGACAGAGCATTAGCACATTGCTATGTTCATGCTTTTCGTGCTTCTAATTCTCAGTGCTGTTAATTTTATATAATGATTATGCGATATTATACCTAAAAAGTACAACCCATCCTTCAATGGATAAAAAACTATTCTAAAAAGTTCCTGCCCTTAAAGGGGACATTGCGTAATAAGCAATGTTTGCTTTATGCGAAGCTCGGCTGCGCTCGTTTACAATTGCAAGCAAGCTCGCATTGTACTCGCTGGCACGAGCTTTGCGACGACGGGGCTTTAGCTCCCTAAAACTATAGCAAGCGAGTGAATGGAAGTTTACTTACATTTACAACGAGCGCAGCATAGTTTCGATAATATCAAAGGAGTGCCGAGCTTGCGAGGTCTATTCAACTGCAAAAGCGTTTGAAGACGGAGGAGTTTGAAACTTTTTGCTTGTGTCTTCATTCGAACTCCCTCCCCCTTCGGGTACTCCCTCTTATCCAAGAGGGAGAGTTTTATTGATTAAAATTCAATGGTTTAAAGAGATAAATCTATTCTTTTAGGTATAATATCGCATAATCGTATTAACTTTTATTAACACCCTAAAAGCGAACAATCAGGCACTATTTTTGTTGTATATTTTGTACACTATTGTCCACTGCTTTAATGAAGAGGTTGTAATTGTTGGGTTGATATTATTTCGGAGGTTGATTGTTCGACCTCTTCATTTATGGTTAATTGATATAAAGGCTGTTTTTGCAGGCACTGTACTGTTGAGGTCGTTTTTGGTTTTATAATTTTGCTTTCAAACAGCTTCTTAAGAAGCTGTTTGAATTTTATTTCGGAATTATTTGAGAGCTATTTTGAGTAGATTTTCTTTGTTGTTTTGCAGGGAATAGCGGGCTATTTCCAAAAAATAAGAAAGAAAAGATGCCAAAATAGACTCAAAGAAGCCGAAATGAACAACGCAAATATAGAATTATTTTCTAATAAAATTCAAACAGCTTCTTAATATAAGCGCGCTTCACTTTGCATCTTCTACCGAAATTTTAGCAGAATTTTGTAAAATAATGACTTTTTTTGAAATATTTCCTAACTTTGCAAAAAAAACTAAACCATATAATTTATATTTATGAAAACACAATCTTTTTTATTGATTTTGCTGCTAAGCTTCTGCTCGCTCTCGGCACACGAGATTAAGCTAAAAGTAGATGCTGCTGTGAGCATTGCAAAATCTAATCCTCTCTTCAATGGAACCAATATTGAAGACATCAATAATCAGACAAACGGCGGAGTATTCGGTCAGTTGTTGCATGGCGAGGCTTTTGAAGAGAATATTGAAACAGATTTCCTGAACCTCAAGCGTTCCGATTACTCTAAAATATATATTATGCTCGATGAGTGCCGCGTGCCGCACCTGATTACTCAGAGTTGGGTATATTGCGCTGTCAATTGGAATAATCTTTCAGAGGCGTGTGATATTCATAGTTACGACGTTTACAACGCTGGCAAATTCAGCAACCCGTATATAATTTCCGGTTACAAATTCGATCGTCGCTTCCTGCCCTTCGATTCCCTTCCTACCAATATTCAGAAAGAGATGATGCGTCGCATCAACGGCAACGAGCAGGTGAGCAAATTCTGGTCGAAGAGTGTAAAGGGTGGTGCTGAGTATGATTATAAACTTGTGCGTGACGGCAAGGCTTACATGGGACGCCAGACTCAGCGTGTGCAGTTCGTCAGCGGCAATGGCGAAGTTGGAATCACCAATCATGGACTTTACAGAATGGGTATCCATCTGTGCAAGGGTAAAGAGTATGAAGGTGTTCTGCGTGTGAAGGCTGAGCAGCCTATCACTATTTACCTCTCTTTGCGCGATGACAAGGGAAATATTATTGCTGAAAAACCTTATGAACTTAAAGGTGATGGCAGCTACGAAAAGGTAACATTTGAACTTACACCCTCCGAAGAGGCCCTCGAAGGTGCCTTCGGCATTTCTCTCAAGAGTAAGGGCTCAATAGACTTGGGTTATGCATTTATGCAGCCCGGTGAATGGGGCAGAGTGAACGGTTATCCTCTTAGAAAGAATTTCGTGGATGCTCTCAAGCGTCAGGGAATCAAGGCTATCCGATACAATGGTTCTATGGTGGATTGCGGTACCGATCCTTACAACTATCGTTGGAAAAAGATGATGGGTCCCATCGATGAGCGTCGTGTTACTTATCGAAGCGGTTTCTCTCCATATGCTACACACAGCTTTGCGTTTATAGAGATGTTGCAACTTGCTGAGGTTATAAATGCCAAGTGCATCATTGGTATGAGTATGGACGAAACATCTGAGGATATCAGCGATTTTGTTGAGTATGCCAATGGCTCTGCCGATACACGTTGGGGTGCACGCCGTGTCGCTGATGGACATCCCGAACCTTACAACCTTAAATATATTCAGGTGGATAACGAACGACTCATCACTCCCGGCTATGTTGAGTGTATGAAAAAATTTGCCCTTGCAGCATGGAAGGTCGACCCTGAAATGAACATAATGACTTCTCTCAATCTGCATAACGGCAGATACACAAGAGGCAACGTTGAATACAAGCTTACATTGGACCTTATCAAATGGTTTGTGGCTCAGGGTAAGGGTGATAAACTTGCTTGGGACCCCCATTTCGATGGTGGAGACTTGGGCTTTGCTACGACAGATAAATTTTTCCGTCAGTTGGGTCTTGAACTCAAACGCTTGGTGGAGGAGGATGTTCCCGGCTTTAAGCTCAACCTGCATCCTATGGAGGAGAACGGCTGGCGTTGCGATTGGTACAGAGGTCTTGCACATGCTCACAATTATAACAAGATTCAGCGTTACGGAGACAATTTCAAGATGATAGGTACAGCTAATACTTTCCAGCCTCACGGACTCCACTATATGTGGGATCAGGGCCGTATACATTTCAATTCACACGAAATCTGGTTCATGCCTTCGGCTTATATTGACGAGGAGTTGTCAAAACATTGGTTTACTAATGTGGTTAAGACTGAGAGCAGCGACGAGAAGTGTCTCGATGTTACTGCAAAGTTGAATGATGCCGGTGATTCGTTGTTTGTTTATGTTGCGAATATTACCGAGCATGACCAGACTGCTGAGATAGAAATTGATAACTTCAAGTTTAAGAACAAGGCTGATGTGTGGAGCATAGGTGGTTGCGACCTGACTGAGACAAACACAGTTGATAACAAGATGAACGTATCGCCAAAGACAAAGAGAGTTTCGTTGCCTCGCAAGGATGCGAAATATACTTTCCCGCGTTACTCTTACACAATCATAAAATTGAAAAAGTAGCATCTTGCAAGAATTATGTCAAAACAATGGGGACTGTTGCAACAGTCCCCATTGTTTGTCTACGTCATTTTTCAATAGCTGAAATAGATGTGCGAATATAGAATTTCTTTTTATTAGTGTCCGGTAAATTTTTATTCTGCTTATGTTTTGAACTCCTCCGTCTTCAAAAACGAGTTTTTGAATCCACCTCCTCTTCAAGAGGAGGAATGTAAATTCCTGAAATTTTAACATCCTCTTAACCGATTATCCATTTGCTGCCGGGGATATACGAAATTATTTTCGCTGTCAGGTAACAGCTTATGAAAGTTGCAGCTGCTATTGCGGGGATTGCTGCAACAGTAGGCAACGCCATTGTGTGCTTGAAGAGCATAACCCATGCACCGAGCCAGAAAATGTGCATCAGGTACATTCCGTAACTCAATTTTGACATCTCTGTTACTACAGCAGGAGCCTCTTCCGAATCTATGCAGGTGAACATAAGGAATGTGCCTGCAGTGAGAATTACGCAGTTGAGCGTGCAGAAAGCCCATCCCACTTCAATCACGGGGGTGGAGTGGACTATTCCCGGAATGGCCTGGACGTAGAATGAATATATGGTGAGGAATGCCCCGATAATCATTGCTGTGAGGCCTACTATGAAGCGTTTGTTACGGCTCCATGAGAGGTGTACGCGTATGTAGTGGGCAAGCACCAGATAACCCAGATATCCCGAAAAGTACCACAACATGTGGTATTCGTTCCAGAAGCATTGTCCCCACACTTCGCCACACCATCGTGTGAGGAAGGGCATACAGGTGGAGAGCAGGAAGAGCCCGATGAAGAAGCGCTCTTCGCGCGCCGATGCCTTTTCGAGCCATGGGGAGATGATGGGAATGAAGAGATAGAGACTGATAAGCGGGTAGACGAACCATAGGTGTCCTGCGAGTGTCGGGAAGTTAAGCAACAGCCTGGAGAGGTCTTTCATAGATGTAGCGCTATCAATCTGTCCCCATAGCATGGGCAAGGTGCTGTAGAGAATCATAAATACAAGGAACGGAGGGATGATTCGCGAAAAGCGTTTGGCATAGAACTGCCACGATGATTGTCCTCTTTTCATGGGCACCAGCAGGTAGGCCGAAACAATCATGAATAGCGGCACTGCCATGCGTGAAAAACCGTCGTACACAGAAACCCATAGACGGTCGGCTTCGTTGGCAAGAAAGGACTGCGGGCCGGCCATATCCGTTGAGCCTTCGGCACCGTAATAATTCTCACTTGCGTGCACCAACATTACAAGGAAGCACGCAAATACTCTCAAATAGTCGAGGAATACAATTCGTTGTTTCATGTTTATTGTGTTTGATTTTATGGTGGTTGTTAAATCTATATGCCTATCTCCAATTATGGCAAAGATAGCTGTTTTATCTTGTAATTTTGTTGAATATCACAGGATTTATGCGTGATTACTTATAAGTGGTAAATATAATGCGCGTGAAACCATTTTTGATTGTTGGATAATTTGTATTACCTTTGCGGCAATATGCTTTTCAGCATACATTATTAATATAACATACTGAATAATGTCAAAGACAGCTTTAATAACCGGCGTAACAGGACAGGACGGTTCGTTTCTGTCGGAATTTCTCTTGGAAAAGGGATACGATGTTCATGGTACTATACGCCGCTCATCGGTAGACTTCAGAGAGCGCATTGCGCACCTCGAAGGTCATCCGCGCTTCCACCTACACTATGCAGATATGGGAGACTCTATGAGCCTGCTGAAGGTCATAGGCTTAGTCCGCCCCGATGAAATATACAACCTTGCTGCGCAGAGTCATGTGCAGGTAAGTTTCGATGCTCCCGAATTTACAGCAGATGTTGATGCTACGGGAGTGTTGCGCGTGCTTGAGGCTGTACGTCAGTGCGGTCTTGTGGACAAGTGTAGAATCTATCAGGCATCAACCTCCGAACTTTACGGTAAGGTTGAGCAGGTACCTCAGAACGAGGATACTCCTTTCCACCCTTACAGCCCTTATGCTGTTGCCAAACTTTACGGATTCTGGATAGTTAAGGAGTATCGCGAGGCGTACGGAATGTACTGCTGTTCGGGAATACTTTTCAATCACGAATCGGAGCGCCGAGGCGAAACTTTTGTTACACGCAAAATAACCCTTGCAGCTGCACGCATCAAACAGGGTAAGCAGGAAAAACTCTATCTTGGTAACCTTTCGTCGTTGCGCGACTGGGGCTACGCAAAGGATTATGTGGAGTGTATGTGGCTGATATTGCAGAATGAGAAACCCGAGGACTTTGTCATTGCTACGGGTGAACAACATTCTGTGCGCGAATTTTGCTACCATGCATTCAAGCATGTGGGCATAGAACTTGAATTTGTAGGCGAAGGTATTGATGAGAAGGGTATCGACAAGGCTACAGGAAAGGTACTTGTAGAGGTGTCGCCCGATTTCTTCCGCCCGACAGATGTGGTCAACCTTTGGGGTGACCCGACAAAGGCACGCGAAAAACTCGGATGGAATCCCACAAAGACCACATTCGAACAGTTGGTTAAGATTATGGTGGATGCTGATATGGCGAAGGTGGCTGTGGAGCGTGCCGGAGAGCACATCCGCACCAATCTTGCCGAGTATCTTGAAAAGGGTATTGTCAAGTAGTCTCCCGTTAAGACAAGGATAATGGAAAAGAATGCAAAAATATATGTTGCAGGCCACAGAGGCATGGTCGGTTCGGCCATAGTGCGCGAATTGCAACGATGCGGATACACGAACATTGTTACCCGCACACACAAGGAACTTGATCTCTGTCGTCAGCAGGATGTTGAGCGCTTCTTTGAACAGGAGAAGCCCGAATATGTCTTTCTTGCCGCTGCTAAGGTTGGAGGAATTGTTGCAAACAGCAATGCTCTTGCCGACTTTATGTACGAAAATATGATTCTCGAAATGAATGTGATTCATGCAGCATGGCAGAATGGTTGCAAAAAGTTGCTTTTCCTCGGCTCTTCTTGCATCTATCCGCGTCTTGCACCGCAGCCGATGAAAGAGAGTTGTCTGCTCACTTCATCGCTCGAAGAGACAAACGAAGCATACGCGCTCGCAAAAATATCGGGTTTGAAATATTGCGAATATCTCAACCGCCAATATGGTACGGACTTCATAAGTGTGATGCCCACCAATCTGTATGGCCCCAACGACAACTATCACCCCACACACAGCCATGTGCTTCCGGCACTTATACGCCGCTTCCACGAAGCAAAGGAGGAGGGACGAGAGTCGGTTACCTGTTGGGGGGATGGCACTCCCTTGCGCGAATTTCTCTACGTTGACGACCTTGCCGATCTCTGTCTGTTCCTGATGAACAACTATAGTGGTAACGAGACTGTCAATGCCGGTACGGGTAAGGAAATCACCATCAAGGCGCTTACGGAACTTGTTGCAAAGGTGGTAGGATACGAAGGTGAGATTCTTTGGGATACATCAAAGCCTAACGGCACTCCGCGCAAGTTGCTCGATGTGTCTAAGAGCGCTGCGATGGGTTGGAGATACCGCACTGAACTTGAAGATGGAATTAAGGTTGCGTACGAGGATTTTCTGAACAATCCTATGCGTGCCGAAAGATAATATAAAAATAGAAAAGATATGCAGATAATATTATTGTCAGGAGGTTCGGGCAAGCGCCTGTGGCCGTTGTCGAACAATGCACGCTCCAAACAGTTCCTGCCGTTGTTGCAGACACCGTCGGGAGAGGTTGAGTCTATGGTGCAGCGCGTTGTACGTCAGATAGGTGAGTCTCGCCTGGCGGGTAAAATTACGATTGCCACAAACTCCTCTCAGCACGATATAATAATCAATCAGTTGGGCGACAATGTAGATATTGTTACTGAGCCTGAACGCAGAGATACATTCCCCGCGATTGCGCTTGCATCGGGCTATCTGTCGATGGCAAAGGAGTGCAGCAACGATGAGGTTGTGGTGATAATGCCCTGCGACCCATATACCGAGACCGAGTATTTCGATGTGATTGCCGACATGGTTGCTGCCGTTGAGAGAAACGAGGCCGACATGGTGCTTATGGGTATTACTCCTACATATCCTTCGACAAAGTTCGGATATGTGGTTCCTGTTGCCGAAGATTGCGGAAAGAGTGTGCTTCGTGTAAAGCGTTTCACTGAAAAGCCCGATACGAAGCGTGCAGAAGAGCTATTGGCCGAGGGCGCATTCTGGAATGGCGGTGTGTTTGCCTTCCGACTCGGTTATATGGTCGACATTTTGGAAAAATATATCAAGGCTGCTTCGTTTGTCGAGTTACGCAATCGCTACGGCGAACTTCCCAAAATCAGTTTCGACTACGAGGTTGCCGAAAAGGCTGAGTCTGTGGCTGTGGTTCCTTTCAATGGCAAGTGGAAGGATCTTGGAACATGGAATTCACTGACAGAGGAGTTGTCGTCAACTGCAATCGGAAATGCTCTTTTGGGTGAGCAGGCTGAGAATACTCATGTTATCAATGAACTTGGAATCCCTGTTTTCTGCAACGGTGTGAAGGACATTGTGGTTGCGAGCAGTCCCGACGGTATTCTTGTATGCGGTAAGGAGTGCAGCGAGAATATCAAGAATTATGTCGATAATCTCTCGCCCCGTCCCATGTATGAGGAGCGCAGATGGGGTAGCTACAGAGTGCTTGACAGCACCACTTACAGCGACGGTTATATGTCGTTGACCAAGGTGCTTCACTTGAAGAGCGGCCGTTACATCAGCTATCAGATTCATGAGCATCGTCAGGAGGTGTGGACTGTTGTCGACGGCGAAGGTATTGTGGTACTCGATGGTGTCATCAGTCGCGTTTCGCGTGGCGATGTCCTTACCATAAAGATGGGACAGAAGCATGCTATCAAGGCCGTTACTGATTTGCAGATTGTTGAGGTGCAGATGGGTGATTCTCTTGTTGAGGAGGATATACGCCGATTCGATTGGGAATGGTAATCAGAATTGTAATTCATATAAAAAAGGTACTTGAAAAATCTATTTTTCAAGTACCTTTTTTCAAAGCATTAGTTAGTAATATTAGCCCCGTCAGCATCATGTAGACTTCTTGGCGGGGCTCTTTTATTATCAAGAGCAGAATTTACGCACCGGAATAACACAATTATTAGTCATTTGTTCCATCAAATAATGAAATCTTATTATATTTGCAAGCGGAATCACTTGTAATGAGTAAAAACAAGTCAATACACTTGTAGCAATAGATAACAAGTAATATAACTTGTAAAATAGAAAAATATGTATGCAACAATATCAGCAGATGTAGTTTCATCAACTTCTCTATCAAAAGAAGCCATGATTGAGCTTAATGAGAAGTTGAAAAAATGCCTGAGTACTTTGGAGGTACGTTACCAAGGTTTTTGGGGACGTATAGTTAAAGGTGACTCTATTGAATGTGTTATGGATTGTCCCGAGGATGCTTTTGAAGCAGCTCTCATACTAAAGACTTTGGTCAAATCATTTGAGCCGACTGATGTTAATGATTTGAAAAGATTTAATAGATATGGGCTTCGGATAGCCATTGGTATTGGTGATATGAAGACGATTGATCGTAACTTGGATATGATAGATGGTGATGCTATATATCGTTCGGGGCGTGCATTGAGTAAACTTAAAGGAAGAGCCAAGTATTCATTTGCAATCTCAATGGAGAATGAAGAATACGAACAATCATTACAAGTGATACTGACTTTGGTCAACCAATTGTTGAATAACGCAACGGCACGAAAATGCGAGACCCTATGTGAAAGAATACTGGCTTCTAATACCAGTAAGACTGCTGAAAAAATGGGTATATCTGTTTCTGGAGTCAATCAAACTTTGAAGGATATTGGTTGGAGTGCAATAGAACAAGCGATTATCTATTATCGTAAAATAACCAAACAACTATGATGTACTCTTTAGTATTCAATCTCATCATAGCCCATGTCTTGGGAGATTTCTACTTGCAGACAAAGAAATCTTGCGAAAATAAATTCCTTTATTCTGCTAAAGGTAGAAGTTTGTGGCTGCATTCTTTGATTATGGGAGTTTTATCGTGGATAGCTATATGGGATATCCGCGGATGGTGGCTTGCCCTTGGTATAATGATAATGCACTTTTTGACAGATTGGTTAAAGTCATACACACAATCAAAGATGGGTATTCTTACTACCAACGCCCAAAATGAAGTAATTCCAGGGGAAAGTAAACGAAAAGATTTGTGGGTATTTCTCGCTGACCAAATTGTGCATATTGCTATAATCGTCGTGGGTGCATACATTTGGTTTTCGGCGTACAGCAAATGGAATAACGATTGGCACCTCCCTGAATTTTTGCAGGAATTTATCATAAATCATCCTCTAAGGTTAAAGACAATGGTCGGTTTATTGTTGGCGCTAAAACCTGCAAATATCTTGATATTGCTTATTCTTGAAACTTGCAAAGTAAATATAAACCCAACAAAAAATGATGAACATGGTAATTTCCATTCTGGAGAATTGATAGGTTGGCTGGAGCGTGGACTTATACTTCTATTTGTTATCCTGTCACAATATGAAGCTATAGGTTTCCTGATTGCCGCAAAGTCCATTCTGCGTTTTAGCGAAGCATCCAAAGGTGATGAAAAGTCAGAATATGTACTGACTGGTACTTTGCTTTCATTGGCAATTGCATTGTGTTTGGGTATTCTTGTCCTGAAAATGCAATTATAAAATTGTTATTCTTACCAACTGGTTGGATGAACCACTTTGGAGGTAAACTGCGAGTCTGTTAGGGAAAAGCTTATATATTTAGGCGAGTACAATTAAGAAGCTGTTTTGCTTTTTTAGGATACATTACTTGCAAAATATTGGGTAATAACTGATTGTAAATACAATGATTGGATATTATAGCAAAAATAATTTACTATGGCAGAATATAAAATCAATAAGAAAGGAGAAGGCATAATCCCACAAGGAGAAACTTATATCGATGATGGAGCCTTTAAAAGAAGCAAGAAGCTTAAGAGTATTGTAATCCCTGATGGTGTAACTTATATTGGTAGGGACGCCTTTTCTGAGTGTACTAATTTAAAAAGTATCGTCATACCTGATAGTGTAGAATATATAGGTTCTATGGCTTTCCAGGGTTGCATTGAACTGACAAGTATTACTATACCTGAAAAAGTTGAGAAGATCCTTCCTTATACATTTGCCGACTGTGGAAATTTAAGTAGCATTCGAGTTGCTGAGGGTAATAAATATTATGACTCTCGTAATGACTGTAATGCTATCATTGAAACAGAAAGCAATACTTTGCTTTTGGGTTGCAATCGTACTGTTATTCCAAATACAGTTGCAAAAATTGGGGTATCAGCTTTTAGTAGATGTAAGAATCTAACGTCTATTCTTATACCCAAAAGCGTAACAAGTATTGAGTCCGGTGCTTTTTTTGCTTGTCGTGATCTTAGGTCTATCAATATCCCTGAAAGTGTAGTAAGCATAGGTAAGGAGGCTTTTGCTCGATGCGAAAACCTTGCGTCAGTTAGCTTACCTGAAAATGGTATAGAAATAGCTAAAGATGCGTTCGAAGGTTGTCCTATGCTTACGTCTTCTGATAAAGGGGATAAGGTAATCGTGAATTTTACATATGAGGGACAGTTAGCCTTTGCTATTGAAGGCGAATGTACGTTAGAAATGACATCCAAGGATTTAGAACTCTTTAAGCAACTTAATCAACAGGCTAAAGATGAGGGTGTGGACGATGTTCTTGCATATTTCAAGGAGCATATGGAAGAATCATTATATAACGACATTGACTGTGAAATTAGTTATATGGTTAGTTATAATGATGCCAAAGAGTGTATTAAGCATAATATATCGGACTGTTTCGAGGATATGAGTCAAGATGAATTCGACTCGATGACTGAAGATGAACTCATTGAAAGATTTCTTGATGACAATATTGATGGCTTATACGAATTTCGCATTGAGAAAATTGAAATTAGAGAATAACGTGAAGTTTAACTATAGGGAGGTCTAACTAAAATGATTATGCGATATTATACCTAAAAAGTACAACCCCATCCTTCAATGGATAAAAAAACTATTCTAAAAAGTTCCTGCCCTTAAAGGGGAGGTGGATTCAAAAACGATAGTTTTTGAAGACGGAGGGGTTTTCCTCGCGTAGCAGGGGGTATTGCTGTAGGATGGGTAAAGAATCCCCTCCGAACTTTTTTTAAGAAAAAAAGTTCTCGTCCCCCTTCAAGAGGGACAGCTTTTTTAAGTTTCTCATGTCCGGTAAATTTTTATTCCGCTTATGTTTTGAACTCCTCCGTCTTCAAAAACAAGTTTTTGAATCCACCTCCTCTTCAAGAGGAGGAATGTAAATCATTGAAAATTATCAATATATAACATTCTCCCTCTTGAAAGAGGGAGTGCCCAAAGGGCGAGGGAGTTCCAATCATTGACTTAAATTTGTCTTAATAAAGAATTGGGGCTTGTAGTAACTTAAATATTGAATTTTAAACGACTTAAATACGTTTACCGGACACTAATATTTCTTATTTAAAAGAGATTAGCAAAAGATATAAAAGCTAAAGATGTGTCCAAAGATTAGCTCTGAGTGGGGGGCGCAGGCATGCCGTAGGTCTGTACTGTGGTACAAGAGAATGGATAACGAAAGTAGGAAGAAAGCCGCTTGGCTTTCCTCCTACTTGTTGTCGATTGCGTAAGTATTATTTCTTTATGTTCAGCCTATTGAGCGCTTCCTGATAGCGACGGGCATTGGCATTGTGCTCCGAGAGGGTGGTGGCAAAATTGTGTGTGCCCGAAAAGTCCTCTTTTGCGCACATGTATATGTAGTTGTGTTTTGTGTAGTTGAGTACGCTTTCAATTCCGGCTTTTGTGGCTATTCTGATGGGGCCGGGAGGGAGCCCTGCATTTTTGTAGGTGTTGTAGGGCGATTCCACTTCAAGGTCGGCTAGGAGTATGCGTTTGCGTGCAAAGTCGCCCAATGCAAATTTTACTGTGGGGTCGGCCTGCAGGGGGATGTTGCGTTTCAGACGGTTTATGTATAGTCCGGCAACTATGGGCTTTTCGGCATCGTTGTTGGTCTCTTCGTCGACGATTGATGCGAGTGTGGCAACCTCTTCGGGTGTCAGTCCTATGGCTTCGGCCTTTGCACGGCGCTCTTTATTCCAGAATTTCTTGCGCTCCTTCATCATGCGAATCATGAACTGTTCCGGTTTTACATTCCAGTAGAATTCGTATGTGTCGGGGATGATGATTGTGGGGAATGTCTCTTTTGTGTAGCCCAATTGATTGATGTATATTGTGCTTTCAAAGAACTCCTGTATACTCAGTGAATCGAATATAAGTTGCTCGCTTATGGCTTTGGATAACTGTTCGAAGTTGCGGGTCGAGGGGATAACTACCTTTACGGGTGTTTGCTCTTTGCGTACTATTCGTCCGTATATGTCGTACCATGAATCTTTGTCGTTGATGGCGAATTTGCCGCTTCTCTTCCGCTCGTCGAAGTTGTTGTGTTTGGCAAGAATAGTGAATCCGAGGGTGGAGGAGGGTGATGCCACTGCCTTTATCTTGTTTATGATGCTGTCCGATGTGTCGTGTGGGTATATGTAGATGTAGGCGGTTTCGGGAAGCTTAATCTGCGGACTTTTTACCAGATGGTACATTATTCCGCTGCTGACTATTGCTATTGCAGCAAGTGATGCCGCTATGCTTATGAGGGTTATCAGTAATCTTCTTTTTTTCATTTTGTGTATGTGGTGGTGTTGATTATGTTCTGCGAAGATAGTGCAAGATGTTCTAATTGGCAAATTAAGAATCTGGTAAATTTGCTTGTTAACTTTAAAGAGACTATTTTTGCGTAATAATACGTACTTTAATCAAAATAATATAATGTATAAGGTTCTGCTGATAAGCGGTGATGGAGAAAAGGATAGATGGATTCTTCGTCAGACACACAACCATGAGGGTATTTCGCGTTGCGGAAAGTATAAATTCTATGTCAATGAGATGATTCCCGACCCTGATTTTGTGGTGGTCAGAGGAAAGTCGCTCAAAAAGGATACGGTGTTCAATATGGCTCCGGCGAATGTTGTGCTTTCCACAAGCGAGCCATATTCGGTGCTTGCCTATCCTGCCGACTATTGTCGTCAGTTCGGAATGGTATGTTCGTGTCAGGAGAATCTGAAGCACAAGAATGTGGTCTTTACACCGGCTATGATTTTCTGGTTCGTCGGTGCGCTCTTCGGCAAGGGTGGTGTCAAGAGCACCATTGACTATGATGAGTTCAAGGCAATGCCGCTGCCCGAAAAGAGCAAACTTATATCTGTGGTTACCAGTAATAAGGCTTTTACTCAGGGACATCAGGACAGAATAGATTTTGTTGAGAAACTGAAGGCTTATTATGGCGACAGACTCGATGTCTTCGGACGAGGATACCGCGGCTTCGACGACAAATGGGATGTGCTTGCGCCTTATAAATATCATATTGCAATAGAGAATTCCGAGTCGAAATACTATTGGACCGAAAAGTTGTCCGATTGTTATCTTGCCGGCTGTTTCCCCATATATTACGGTTGTACGAATGTGAACGATTACTTCTCTGAGAAGTCTTACTGCAAGATAGATATTCACGATTTTGAGGGGGCGGTGAAAATTATCGACCGTCTGATTGCCGAGGATGCATATTCGAAGAGCGTCGATGCGTTGCGTGAGAGTAAGGAGCTTGTGCTCGAAGATTACAATATGTTCAACTATATTGCTTCGTGTCTCGACCGTCTCGACCCTGATGCACCCAAGAGCAGTGTGCTTATAAAGCCGGCAAAGTCGATGCACGACCTGCATAATATATACCTATATGTTGTGGAGCGAAATCTCTTCAAGATAAAGAAACTCATAAAATCACTATTTAAAGGAAAATCAATCCTGTCGAAATAGTTTTTTTCTGTGCAGGGATAGCTTTTTTCGGCCAAATGCGATTTTTTTCGAAAAAAAGGAGTAATTTTACAGAATATCATAAGCAAACACATAACTATGAACAAGAAAAGAATATATTTTGACATGGACGGTGTACTCGTCGATTTTGAATCAGGATTGAAAAAACTCGACGACGCCGTGAAGGAGCAGTATGAGGGACGCCTTGATGAGATTCCCGGTCTCTTTGCATTGATGGAACCTATGCCCGGCGCAACAGAAGTGGTGAAACTGCTCGCGCGAAACTACGAAGTCTATATTCTGACTACATCGCCGTGGAATAATCCTACAGCTGCGTCAGATAAGATTGAGTGGGTTAAAAAATATATGGACGATGTGTTCCACAAGCGTGTCATAATCACCCATCGCAAGGATTTGCTTGATGGCGACTATCTTATTGACGACAAAGCAAAGAATGGCGCCGGCGAATTTAAGGGCGAATGGATACAGTTCGGTTCGCAGAAATTCCCCGATTGGGAAAGTATACTCAAATATCTGCTAATGTAGCCAAGTATCAGGCTTCTTAAAACCAAATAAGATGAAATCTCTAAAATCTCTTTTCCGCATTGGGCTCGGCCCTTCCAGCAGCCATACCATGGGCCCCAACCGTGCAGCACTGCAATTTGCCGAAAGATGCAAAAGTGTCGATTCGTACAGAGTAACGCTCTACGGAAGCCTTGCTGCAACGGGTCGCGGACACATGACCGATGTAGCGATAATGAATGTGCTTGAACCTATTGCTCCTCTCGAAATAATTTGGGAACCGGAGGTGTTTCTTCCTTTCCATTCAAACGGAATGAAGTTCGAGGGAATAAAGGATGGTAAGGTAATCGACGAATGGATTATTTACAGCGTAGGTGGTGGAGAACTTGCCAACGAATCGACTGTAAAGAACGATGACGACATATATCCGCTTACCAACATGCATGATATTATGCAGTGGAGCGACGAGACCGGATGTGCTTTTTGGGAATATGTTGAGCAGCACGAAGGCCCCGAAATTTGGGATTTCCTGAAGACCGTGTGGGACACCATGCAGTCAACCATTGCTCGCGGACTCGAACATGAGGGTGTGCTTCCCGGCGGTCTCGGCTTGCAACGCAAGGCAGGCAACTATCTGCTTAAGTCGAATTCATACAGTTCGTCGGTGCGCAGCAAGGCGCGTGTGTATGCATATGCTCTTGCAACCTCCGAGGAGAATGCCAGCGGAGCGACTGTGGTAACAGCACCTACCTGTGGTTCATGCGGAGTGCTTCCTGCTGTTTTGTATCACCTTGCCGGCAACTATCAATTCAGCGAAGCGCGCATATTGCGTGCACTCGCCACTGCCGGACTTATCGGTAACATTGTAAAGGAGAATGCTTCAATCTCGGGTGCCGAAGTTGGCTGCCAAGGTGAAGTTGGTGTTGCTTGTGCAATGGCTGCCGCAGCAGCGTGTCAGTTGTTCGGTGGAACAATCAACCAGATAGAGTATGCCGCTGAGATGGGACTCGAACACCATTTGGGACTCACCTGCGACCCGATGTGCGGACTTGTGCAGGTTCCCTGTATTGAGCGTAACGCAATTGCTGCTTCGCGTGCACTTGACTCATGTACATACGCTATGCTCTCCGACGGAAAGCATAAGATAACCTTTGACCACATAGTGGAGGTGATGCGCGACACGGGCCACGACCTCCCTGTACTCTACAAGGAGACATCCACCGGAGGTATTGCAAAAATCGAATTCAAAAAGAAAAAATAACATAACACAAAAAAGAAATGAAGAAACTTTTTTTACTTTTAGCCCTCCCCCTGCTTGCAACTACTATGCAGGCGAAGAGCGAGGCTAAGAACGAGGAGTGCAAGCGTGTACGTCCTAATTATGCACTTGCCGAGAGATTCTCGCCCAACAAAATCGGCCGTATGGTAAAATCCACCTCCATTACTCCCCATTGGTTCTCCGATGGCAAGAGATTCTGGTATTCGTGGACATATGCCGATGGCACACGCTACTACATCGTAGACACCAAGAGCGGTAAGAAAAAGGAGATGTGGGACATGGCGAAACTTGCAGCGGAGATTACAGAAAAGACCGGTGATCCGCATGATGCACAGCATCTTCCCATCAGAGACCTTCAGTTGCGCGAGGACCGTTACATTCGCATAGGTATACAGTCTAAACTCGAAATTCCCAAACAACTCAAACGTTGGGAGCGCAACGACTCTGCCAAAATTGAGAAAATAAAGAAGGAAAATCAGAAGGAGAATAAATATTTCCACTTCGAGTACGACCTTGAAACAGGTAAGCTCATCGAGCGTACAAAGGACGAGATAGAGGATCTCTATCCCTCATACCCCCATTGGGCAAATGTATCTCCCGATGGCAAATATGCTATCTACGAGAAGAATTGGGATCTTTGGTATATGTCAATAGAGGAACTTGAAAAGCTCCGCATCTGGGACAAGGATTCTACCGTAGTTGAGCATCGCCTCACCACAAACGGCCGTCCCGGCCGTTGCTATGCATGGCATCCCGTAGGCACTGAGAAGGTTGACAGCACTGCACGTTTCGGCGTCAATGGTCTCTGGTCGCCCGACTCGCGCCACTTTGTGATGCTCCATCAGAAGGATTCTATGGTAAAGAATTTCTGGGTAATAAACTCGCTCAGCTCACCCCGTCCCACATTGGAGACCTACAAGTATCAGATGCCCGGAGAACCCGGTCCCATCACTACAATGGAGCTTTTCGACATGGAGAAAAAGAGCAGCAAATTCATCAACATTGCCAAATTCAAGGAGCAGACTGTTGCTCTCTTCCAGCAGCCCTCGAAACTGGAGAATATGTACAAGAGACCGCGCAACCGCGTATGGCTCGGTACAGAAAAGGAGTTCTACTTCGAGCGTACAAGCCGCGACCTGAAGAAAATCGAAGTCTGCCGCGTGAGCGTGGATACTGACAGTGCCATCACCATCGTACACGAGGAGATGAACACCTCTATCGAATCGCGTCAGATTAAGGTTGTGAACAACGGCAAGAACTTCATTCAGTGGTCGGAGCGTACAGGATGGGCAATGCTCTATCTCTACGACATGAACGGTAATCTTATCAACCCCATCACCGAGGGTGCATTCCACGTGGATGAGGTTGTTGCTGTAAACGACAAGGAGAAGAAGGTTTACTTCACCGCCCAGGGTTACAACAAGGATGAGAATCCCTACTATAGCCACCTTTTCAGCGTAGGCTACGATGGCAAGGGATTGAAACAGCTTGACAAGGGCGACCTTAACGGACGCTTCCACGTTGCGGAGGATGGTAGCGCATTCATTGCAAACAGTTCGCGCGTGGACACTGTTCCTACATCTATCATCTACAATGCTGCGGGCAAGCAGTTGAACCACCTCGAAACAGCCGACCTTTCGCGTCTCTTCGATGCCGGTTACAAATATCCTGAACGCTTCAAGGTAAAGGCTGCCGATGGCATCACTGACCTCTACGGTGTTATGTACAAGCCTTTCGACTTCGATTCTACAAAGTGCTATCCTTTGATTGAGTATGTATATCCCGGTCCTCAGACTGAGGCTGTGAACGAGAGCTGGTCATCGGGCATGAACCGCATTGACCGTCTTGCACAGATGGGCTTCATCGTAATCACAATCGGTAACCGAGGAGGTCACCCCAACCGTTCGAAGTGGTACCACAACTTCGGTTATGGTAACCTGCGCGACTATGGTCTTGCCGACAAGAAGGTTGCTGCTCAGCAGCTCATTGCACGCCACTCATTCATCGATGGCGAGCGCGTAGGTATCCACGGACACTCAGGCGGTGGCTTTATGTCTACGGCTGCTATCCTTTATTACCCCGACTTCTTCAAGGCTGCTGTATCTTGCGCCGGTAACCACGACAACCGCATCTACAACCGTTGGTGGAGCGAGAAGCACCATGGTATCAAGGAGAATATCAACGAGACTGACACTACATTTGCTTACCGCATAAGCAATAATCAGGAGCTTGCAAGCCGTCTTAAAGGCCACCTTATGCTGGTAACGGGCGACATGGACAATAATGTGAACCCTGCAAATACAATTCGCGTGATCAATGCTCTCATCAGAGCAAACAAGCGTTTCGATATTCTGCTTCTCCCCGGTCAGCGCCACTCATTCAGCGACATGGACGAGTACTTCTTCTGGAAGATGGCCGACCACTTCTGTCGCTACCTCCTCGGAGAGTCTAAGACTGAGGTTGACATCAAGGAGATTAACAACGACTGATAGAATTTAGTCTGTTTACAATATAATCGGCACCGAAGCAATATCGGTGCCGATTATGTTTTTGTTTGTATGAAATTAGGCTACCTTAAATATTATTTATTAGTGTCCGGTAAACGTATTTAAGTCGTTTAAAATTCAATATTTAAGTAACTACAAGCCCCAATTCATTATTAAGACAAATTTAAGTCAATGATTGGAACTCCCTCGCCCTGCTAAACCTCGCAAGCTCGGCACTCCTTTGATAATATCGAAACTATG
>SUXT01000118.1 GCA_015060835.1 Bacteroidales bacterium | reverse complement strand
ACTACTATGTAGCCTTCGACAAACACTACAAGGCAGAGATAAGCGAAGCAATGGCAGCCGGTGCCACAAAGGAGGAGGCCGAAGCATCATCGGCACTCATGGCCGAAGCACGCGAAATGCTCGTAAAATGGGAGCAGGGCGACGAGGAGGTACGCAACTTGTGGAGCACCATGAACGGTTGGGTATACGAAGGCTTCGACGAGACATACAAGACACTCGGCGTAAGTTTCGACAAGATATATTACGAATCGGACACCTACCTTGTAGGTAAGGAGACTGTTCTCGGCGGACTCGAAAAGAATATATTCTATCGCCGTGAGGATGGCTCTGTTTGGGCAGACCTTACAAAAGACGGACTCGACGAAAAGCTGTTGCTGCGCAGCGACGGAACATCGGTATACATGACACAGGATATAGGTACCGCACAGTTGCGTTTCCGCGACTATCCCATCGACAAGATGGTCTACGTTGTAGGTAACGAGCAGAACTACCACTTCCAGGTACTCTCGCTGTTGCTCGACAAGTTGGGCTTCTCATGGGGTAAAGGCCTTGTTCACTTCTCATACGGTATGGTAGAACTACCCGAAGGCAAGATGAAGAGCCGCGAAGGAACAGTGGTCGATGCAGACGACCTTATGCAGGAGATGTTCGACACTGCACGCGAAACATCTGTCGAACTTGGCGGCAAGCTCAACGACCTCTCACCCGAAGAGGCCGAAAAGACCATACGCATCATAGGACTCGGCGCACTCAAATACTTCATGCTCAAGGTGGATGCACGCAAGAACATGACTTTCAACCCCAAAGAGTCGATAGACTTCAACGGAAACACCGGTCCCTTCATACAATACACCTATGCCCGCACACGCTCAATCGTACGCAAAGCCGAGGAGAGCGGATTTGACTTCGCAGGCACTGCAGCACCTGCTGCTATCAGCGACAAGGAGCGTTCACTCATCCGCATGCTCTACGACTTTACAGCTGTAGTACGTCAGGCAGGCACAGACTATTCACCCTCGGTAATAGCCAACTATGCCTACGACCTTGCAAAGGAGTACAACCAGTTCTACCACGACTACTCAATCCTGCGCGAAGAGGATGCTGCCATAAAGGCCTTCCGCATCAAGCTGACCGACAACGTAGGCAAGATTATAAAGACAGCCATGAATCTTTTGGGCATAGAGGTACCCGAAAGAATGTAATAAGCGACAGAATATGGGCAAAAAGCGATATTATGTCGTCTGGAAAGGACTCGTCCCCGGTGTATACGACACCTGGGACGAGTGCCGTATACAGATAGAGGGTGTGAAACAGGCACTCTACAAATCATTTGCCACCCTTGCTGAGGCCGAGCGTGCATACAGCGAGGCCCCGCACAAATACATCTACGCAAAAAAAGAGGAAAAACCGGCGACCGCCATTCCCGTAACCGTTCACCGCAATGCTCTTGCAGTGGATGCGGCATGCAGTGGCAATCCCGGACAGATGGAGTACCGCGGAGTGTACCTTGCCACCGGCGAAGAGATATTTCACTTCGGTCCCATCCTCGGTACAAACAATATAGGCGAGTTTCTTGCTATCGTACACGGCCTTGCACTGCTCGAAAAGCAACAGAGCAACATTCCCATCTACTCGGACAGCCGCAACGCCCTTTTGTGGATAAAACAGAAAAAGTGCAAGACAAAACTCGAACGCACCCCCGCAACAGAGGAGGTATTCAACATGATTGACCGCGCCGAAAAATGGCTGAACAGCCACACATACAGCAGTCCGCTGATAAAGTGGGAGACATCCGAATGGGGCGAAATTCCCGCAGACTTCGGACGCAAATAGATTCGCCGTTACATGAGAAAGAAATTGTTATCCCTGTTGCAATATTTTGCCACCGTCGTATTGCTGCTTGTGGCACAGAGGATTATCTTCGAAGCTATCAGCAATCACAGCGACTGCACTATGCAGGATTATGCAGCGGCCATACTGCACAGCCTGCCGACCGGCCTTGCAACAGCAGGTTGCATAACACTAATTCCCCTGTTGCTGGCAATACTGCCCTCATCACTCAAAATTCCCGTAAAAAAGATAATGCTGCCCTACAATATCACCGCAGCCTTTCTGATGGCAGCAGCATTCATTGCAGACATCATCATATATTCCCATACAGGATGCAGGCTCGGCTATACACACCTGCTGCAATTCATCGACACGCCCGAAAAGATACTCACAAGTCTGACCATCGGCTACCTATTCACACGATTCGCTCTGACAGTCGCCGCCACCACCCTATTTACCCTATTGCTGCACAAGGCATTCGGGCATCAGATATGAAGTTTTGTGCCAAGACTGAAAGTGAACCCCGGCATTTTATAACCTCGGTTGATTGTGTAACTGCAATCCGTTATATTGTCAAACGTGGTAAAAAGTTCCAGAAGTCTGCTTTTATCCGTCTTACGGAGTGCTATGTATGAAATTTTTGCACCAAGCAGCATAAAATCCTCGCTCCTCTCTTCGGGCGACACATAAAGCCCGTCGACCGCCTTCAACGATGCGTCAATAGTAAGCCCTGACAGCGGGAACCATTGCACAGCCACATAA
This sequence comes from Bacteroidales bacterium, assembly GCA_015060835.1. Classification (GTDB taxonomy): domain Bacteria; phylum Bacteroidota; class Bacteroidia; order Bacteroidales; family Bacteroidaceae; genus HGM04593. The sequence continues at coordinate 4,687 of SUXT01000118.1, read as the reverse complement.
AATTGATTCTTCGGCGCAGCCACAAGGTCGTCGAGCGAAGTGTGCAGATAGCTGTACGATGCTCTCAGTGAAAGGTTCTCCGCGGCCTGTGCCGATGCTGAAAATTCTACACCCTTATTCACAAAGCTGCCGGTGTTGCGGTTCTTCATATCCACCACCTGAATAAGATTGTCTCCATCGCTGCAAAACGCCGTAAGTTCAACATTTGCGACACCTGAGAAACTTTTCCCCACTGTAATCTCGCAATTTGTCATCTGTTCGGGACTTAGATCGGCATTTGCCATACGATAGAGATAAAGTTCTTTGAACGATGGATTTCTGTATCCCTTAGCAAAGGAGCCTTTTATCATCCACTCCCCGCCGGGGTGCAGTACAACACCGCATTGCGGTACCCATTCCGTGCCGAAACGGTCGCTGTTGGCCATGCGCAGGCCGCCGTTGAGAATCATTCTGCCACGCAACAGGCTCTGCGACATTGTAATGTAGGGGGAATACTCTGTTATGCTCTTGCGCCTTATTGTCGCAAGCGAGCCCGGTGTATGCCCGTTTCCACCCGATACCGGAATTTCTCCTGTGTAAGTGTCAAAGTCGAATCCTACAGTACCGTTAGCACCATTCCAAAGGGCAATATTTTCGTATGCGATTATGCCGAAGCGATCGTCAAGGCTGTGAAAATGTCGGGGATCGTCGACATAATGGTTGCCGTAACTATAGTATGTACGCACATTGCCGTTCATACCGCCATAGTTGTTGGCAAACGAGAGCGAAGCCTCGCCTCGTGTGATATTCTGATGATAAATATCTGTTGCAGAGGGATTGTCGAGGCGCGCATATATTGGGTCGTTGCCTATGCTGCCTGTGAGCGAATAGTCGGCGCGGGCACTCCACTCTCTGCTGATGTCGTAGCCGACCTTTGCATAAAGGCTCTTTTGGTTGAAGTCGAAATTTTCCTCAGTGCCGTCCGTACGGTCGTACGCGAGGGAGACAAGGCTTGAAAATTTGCCGACACGCGACATATTTGTTGCCGATGAGCGCCATGTGTTGTAGGAACCGTACTCTGTGGAGAGTGTGGTGAAACAGCCCTCTCTTGCACTCTCTTTTGTTATTACGTTTATAACTCCTCCCATTGCGTTTGAACCGTAGAGTACGGAGCCGGGACCACGCAGCACCTCCACACGCTCGACATACTCAGTGGTATAAAAATCGGCTACATGATGCGAAAATATTCCTGCAAATTGCGGTTGCCCATCTACCATCATAAGCACTGCATTGGTAGGAGAACCGCCGACACCCCTTATCTTTATGCCCCCTGCACCACCGTTGCTTATACCGAAGCCCAATATGTTGCGTTCCGTAATAAACAGCCCCGGCACTGTACCAGACAGGGCCGATAGCAGTTGCCCCTTGCCTGTGGACTCTATTTGCGCTGCGGTTACAGTAGAGACAGTGTATGGTTGCAGATTGCGGCCTACAGCGCCGTTACTGCCGGTTACCACTATTTCGTCAATTTGCCTATTCGGCGATTGTGCGGAGAGCGTGGCCGCAAGCAGTATGCATATTGCAGAAGAGAGGATTCTTTTCATTTGCCAACGTTGTTTAAACAGTATTCAAACACAAAAGTAGCACATTTTTTCAAAAACGTGCTACTTTTTCTTAGGCAATTATATTTTCTGTTCAGGGTTATGCCTTTTTGCTGAGATATTCGAGTCCTTTTCTGTATCCCTCGAACCCTTCGCCGCATATTGTAAGTTCGGCATACAGCGATATGTAGGAGAACTGTCGGAATTTCTCGCGGGTGGAAATATCGGTCAGATGAACCTCTACCGTAGGAAGCGCCACAGCCTTAAGCGCATCGAGAATCGCTACGCTTGTATGGGTGTATGCGGCAGGGTTTATAAGAATAGCATCGAAACGGCCGTATGCTCCCTGTATGGCATCGACTATTGCACCTTCGTGATTCGATTGGAACAGTTCTACCTCAACACCCAGCTCTTCAGCGCTCTTGCGTATATAGGCTTGCAGTGCCTCGAAATTGCGGGCGCCGTAGAGGGCAGGCTCACGCAATCCGAGCATATTAAGGTTAGGGCCGTTTATTACAAATACTTTCATCGTTGCCAATGGGATTAGATAATTTCGGCGTATGTTCCAAAGTATTTGAACTGCTCGCCGCAGGTGTTGAGCTCGCACATAAGCGATTGAAACTCGTTGCTGTAGACAGATGCTTCAATGTCGAAATAGAAGCGGTACTCGAATTCACGCTCAGGTATCTGACGGCTCTCCAACTTCACAAGATTGACACCTGTTGCATTGAAACGCGAGAGGATGTGGAAGAGCGTACCGGGACGGTGGGGAATCACCATCATGATACTTGTGCGGTTGGCACCCGAGTATATTTGAGGCTGCTTTGCAATGCAGATGAAGCGTGTATAATTGTTGTCGCGGTTCTGTATCGCATTCTTCAAAGTCTGCAACTGGTACAGCTCTGCACACAGACGTGATGAGATAGAAGCCTTGCTCTTGTCGCCCGACTTTGCAACCATGCGTGCAGCCTCGGCGGTATTCTCCACTGCAATTACACGCACATTCTTTAGATTTGAAAGGAATTCAGAGCATTGGCTGATTGCCTGCTGATGAGAATAAATCTCTTTGATATCTTCAAGCTTTGCACCGGGTTGTGTGAGCAAAGAATGATCCACTTTAAGACGTACACCGCGCACAATGCTCACATTATGTTCACCCAAGAGGTCGTAAATTGCATTAACTGAACCTGCGAGTGAATTTTCTATGGGTAATATACCGTATTCGCACAGCCCACTGGCAACAGCACGGAATACACTGTCGAAATTGTTTACATATATCATTTCGGGGAGGTCGAAGAGACGCTCTGCTGCTATGTGTGCGTATGCACCTTCGCATCCGGCGCAGGCTACAGAAGCGCGTTTGGGGAAGGGCATGGGGGGCTTGGAGGTAATCTCCTTTATCTGCTGGAAGAATTCAGCCTCCTCGGAAAGCATCCTTGTCTGGTACGACTCGCTGAGGTCGAAGATGGTGCGGTAGAGCGAACGGCCGTATCCTTCGAATTCGGGGCCCAGCTGCTTGGATATATTCTGTAGGACGGTGCGTGCACGTGAGGGGTGGTACACTACCATGTTGTTCTCTTTCTTGTAGCGTGCAATGTCGGTAACGACCTGCATTCTTTCGGCGAATAGACGGCACATCTCGCTGTCGATGCCGTCTATTCTTTGGCGTAATTCATCTAAATTCATTTCTGTATATTTTTTAATGTTTGGTTTCTGTATCGTTGTGTCATATTGTAACAGCCTCTCCTCCGAGCGCCTTGAAGTCTTCGTAGAAGAGGGGGTAGGATTTTGCTACACATTCGGCGTTGTTGATGATGGTCTCGCCCTCGGCGATTGTCGACATTATGGCTGCCGACATTGCTATGCGGTGGTCGCCGAAGCTGTCTATGGGGCTTTGTACCACTGCCTTGCCGCCTCTTACCATGTAGCTGTCCTCTCCTATTTCGGAGAAGATGCCGAAGGATGCGAGAAGGGTGCGCATAGCCTCCAGGCGGTCGCTCTCCTTGTATCTGAGGCGGCCGACGTGGGTGAAGAGTGTCTCGCCCTCGGCAGCTGCGGCTGCAATACCGAGTATGGGCACAAGGTCGGGGGTGTCGGTGCAGTCGAGTTCGGCGCCGTGCAACTGCGATGGCGATGCGATGATAGCCTCGTCGGTGATGCTGATGTCGGCACCCATCTTGCGCAGATGGTCTATTATGCGGCGGTCGCCCTGCAACGATGCGGCATTCATGCCGCTGATGGTGAGTGTTTCGTTGCCGATGACACCTGCTACAAGCCAGAAGGCTGCTGCCGACCAGTCGCCTTCGACGCGCACGGGCGAGGAGAGTCTGTACTCTTGCGGTGCGGGGACCGAGAATCCGCCGTCGCGTTCCTCTATCTCTATTGATGAACGGCGCAGTGCGTCGAGTGTCATTCCTACGTATGATGCGCTTGTGAGTTCTCCTATTATGTTGATGTTGCTTGGCGACTGGAGCAGGGGGAGTGCGAAGAGCAGTCCGGTGAAGTATTGCGACGAGATGTCGCCGGGCAACGAATACTCTCCCGGTGTGAGCTTGCCCTTGCACACGAGCGGCAGATGGGCGTCGGGGCGCAGTTCGGTGAGTGCGATGCCGTGTTCTGTGAGTGCATCGAAGAGGGTGTCCATGGGGCGCATGGGCAGTTTGCCCTTTCCTGTAAGTGTGGCATCGGCACCCAATGCTGCTGCCACAGGCAGCAGGAAGCGGAGCGTAGAACCGCTCTCGCCGCAGGGCATCGTTCCTCCCCGGCGTGTTTTCACTGGGAGCACTTCGAAGGCTCCGTCGCTGTATGTAATTTCGGCTCCTATGGCATTGAGCGACTCCATTGTGGCGCAAAGGTCGTCGTTGAGCGAGTCGCAGAAAATCCTTACCGCACTCTTTCCGAGTGCGGCGCATATAAGCAGGCGATGCGCCTGGGATTTTGATGGCGGCGGGGTTACGCTGCCTTTGAGCTTTCCTTTGATTCTTATGTCCATGGTGCCGATGTTATATTTCAATTGCCTTGAGCTTTTCAAAAACCTCTTCCACGGGCATTGACACGAGTATGCACTCTCCCACAGAGCGGGGAAGCACAAGTGTAAGAGTGCATAC
>SUXT01000117.1 GCA_015060835.1 Bacteroidales bacterium | reverse complement strand
CTTTCGTCGTCGCAAACATTGCTTATTACGCAATGTCCCCTTTAAGGGCAGGAACTTTTTAGAATAGTTTTTTATCCATTGAAGGATGGGGTTGTACTTTTTAGGTATAATATCGCATAATCATTTTATAAAAAATCAGATAAAAAGCCTGTTAGAAGGTTGAAAAAGTAGCTTCTTATAATTTCATATAAAAATCTTTCAGCAACGCTGTTGCTTCATCGGTAAAGCATCCGGGTGATGTTTCGAGTGTGAAGTGTTCTGCTGTTGCCGTTACTTCCGAATCTCCTTTAATGAATTCAATGAGCACTCTCTTTGAGGGAGCGTCGGGGCGTGTATGCACGTAGGTCTCGCGGCTTATGCCGAAGCCTGTAGAGTGTGCATCGTTGCACCATACATCGCGCAGGTCTGTGGGAATGATTATCGATAGGCATCCGCCGGAGTGTAGCAGTGTGTAGGCGTGGGCAAGAAGTGCTCTGCTTGTGAGAGTGTCGTCGTGTCGAGCCTTGTTTCGTTGTGCATCGGGGCACTTGAGGCTGTTTACAAAATATGGCGGATTGCTGATTATTGTGTCGTATTTTTGTTCTGACGTGTGGTTCAAAAAGTCGCAGTTGATTATCTCTATGCGGCTGTTCCATGGCGATTCTTTTGCATTTTCGGCAGCTTGTTCAGCTGCTTTGGCATCTATTTCTATGGCGGTGATTGTCGCTTCGGAATTTCTTTGTGCGGCCATTATTGCTATGAGTCCTGTGCCACATCCTACATCGAGTATTGTGCGGCAGTTGTCGATGCGTGCCCATGCGCCGAGCAGACAGCCGTCGGTGCCTACCTTCATTGCGCAGTTTTCCTGGTTGATGGTGAATTGTTTGAAGCGGAAATAGTTGTTTGCCATTTTTTTTCGTTGCTTTTGTGTGGCGAAGATATGAATTTTATGATTTTATTCCAAAAATGGAGGTGCTCTTATTTATTCTTTTTGTAATTTTGCACAATAGAAAATTGTTACTCTGTTATGCTTAAAAAATACGACAAGGTTGCATATATAATTACACTTTCCCTGCTTTCTGTTTTTGTGTTGATGAGTTGTTTCCCTGCGCTGAGTGCAGTCGGCGGTTTTGTAACCCCGCCTGTGGCACTTTTTCTGGGATTGGTCTACGCGCTTTTGTTCGGCAAGCCTTTTGCATCATTCAACAAGAAGATGTCTAAGGTATTGTTGCAGTATTCCGTCGTCGGACTTGGATTCGGAATGAATCTTTATGAGTCGCTTGCATCGGGCGGCAGCGGTATGTTGTTCACTATAGTTTCAGTATTCGGTACTTTGGTTATCGGATGGTTCATCGGCCGCAAATTGTTGGGAGTGGACAGAAATATATCCTATCTGATAAGTTCGGGAACTGCCATCTGTGGTGGTAGCGCAATAGCTGCCGTCGGTCCGGTCATCAAGGCTAAGGATAATGAGATGTCTGTGGCATTGGGATGTGTCTTTATTCTGAATGCCGTTGCGCTTTTTATTTTTCCGGCCATTGGTGAGTTGCTTGGTCTCACCCAACAGCAGTTTGGCACTTGGGCGGCTATAGCTATTCACGACACAAGTTCGGTGGTAGGTGCCGGAGCTGCGTATGGCGAGGAGGCATTGCAGGTGGCAACAACCATTAAACTCACAAGGGCTTTGTGGATTATTCCGGTGGCGCTGTTTACCTCTTTTCTGTTCAAGAGCGAGGGAAAGAAGGTCTCTGTGCCTATGTTTATTATCCTCTTTGTGTTGGCTATGGTGGTGAATACCTATCTGTTTAGCCGTTTCGAAGTGGGAGTTGTTGTAGGTGATACTATAAATCTTGTTGCCCGTAAACTGTTGACTATTACTCTGTTCTTTATCGGAGCCTCATTGTCGATTGATGTGCTTAAAAGCGTGGGCTTGAAGCCGCTGTTGCAGGGTGTACTGCTATGGATTGTGATTAGCATTGCTTCGCTTGCTTATATTTGTCTTATCTGATTGTAGTGTAGTCCGGAAAAGAGCATTTACTGAATAACGTAGCATTCCTATATTCCTCCCTGAATTTGAAACCTTTTATCTGAAGCATTTGTTCTTCCAATAAAAATGTTTCAGTATGAAAAGGTTTGTTTCTATTATCGTTTCTGTCGCATTGTGCCTTATTGTGGGTTTCGTTTCGCAACGTATACAGATGGAGCCGTTGCATAGTTGGTATCCGTTGCTGAATAAGTCGTCGTTGACACCGCCGGGTTGGGTGTTTTCTGTTGTGTGGACGCTATTGTATGTGCTTATAGGTATTTCGGCGGCTCTGCTTTATAATTCGCATGGGGTGTCGAAGAGGGTGCTTTTGCCTCTGTTTGCCGTGCAGTTGCTGTTGAATGTACTGTGGAGTTACTGTTTCTTCGGTATGCAGAGCATTTTGTTGGGGTTGGCTGTACTTTTTATTCTGCTGGTGCTTGCGGTGGCTTATTTTATTGGTCTGCTGTGGATGGAACGGGTGGCAGCATTCTTTTTCCTTCCTTATCTGCTGTGGCTCTTCTTTGCAGTCTATCTGAATACTTATATGTTAATCTTCAATTAGGATTTTTTCTATTTTAGTATGCCGGTGCAGACGAGCGCAATGCAAGATTTCTTGCAAGTTGTGTTCGTTTGCACTATCTTTGCAAAATAGTTTCTAACTATTTTGCGAAAATAGGCTGCACTCGCTGTGAATAAAAACAAGTTTTTACTCGCTCGTTTGCACTATCTTTGCACGTAATAGCAGGCTCTGTCTGCTTTTAGTATGAAAAAACGCAATAATGAAAGTTACAGTTGTTCAGCAAAATATTATTCAGAATGATGTAAAGGCCAATCTTCGTCAAATGGAGAGACTTGTGGCCGCTGCCGAAAAGTCTGATATATATCTTTTCCCGGAGATGTGTTCTACCGGGTTTACCCTTACTCCGGCCGGCTTGGCTGAGGAGGCCAATGGTCTTACATCGCAGAGGATGCTTGAGTGGGCAAAGAAGTATGATGCTGCTTTTGCCGGCAGTGTGATGACTGTCGATGGCGATGGCCGTTTTTACAACAGGATGTATTTTGCCTGTCCCGACGGCAGACTATATTTTTACGACAAGAGCAACCTTTTTATATATAGCGGCGAAAGCAAGGTGTTCACACCCGGCGGTGGTGCTGTTGTGTGGGAATTTCGCGGAGCGCGTATCAGGCCTGCAATTTGCTACGATATCCGTTTCCCCGTCTTCCTCTACAATAGGAACGACTATGATATTCTGCTGATTTCGGGTGCATTCCCTACAAGCCGTATGCTTGCATGGGATACACTTGTGAGGGCACGTGCCATAGAGAATCTCTGCTATGTGGTTGCATCGAACCGCGTAGGTACCGATGATTTTGGCAAATACTGCGGGCACAGTGTGATTATCAACCCTTACGGCGAGAAGGTGGGCGCCTGTCGCTCGGGCTGTCAGGGGACGGCTACAGTGGAACTCGATTGGGAATTGATGACCAATCTTAGGAACCGTTCGCTATTTTGAGCCTCAGTTCCTGATTACTTGGAAAACATTGGATTTTTAATTTAAATAGAATATTACATTGAAAAAGTTACTATTAGGAGACCAGGCGATAGCTCTGGGTGCGCTTAATGCCGGCATAAGCGGTGTGTATGCTTATCCCGGTACTCCTTCGACTGAGATTACTGAGTTTATCCAGTCTTCGTCTATTACTAAGGAGAGAGGTATTCATTCACGCTGGTGTACCAACGAAAAGACTGCAATGGAGGCTGCCCTCGGTGCGTCTTATGTTGGCAAGCGTGCATTGGTTTGTATGAAACACGTTGGTATGAATGTGTGTGCCGACCCGTTTGTAAACTCAGCAATGACAGGTGTAAACGGTGGTCTTGTGGTGCTTGTTGCCGATGACCCCTCTATGCACTCATCGCAGAACGAGCAGGATTCGCGCCACTATGCCAAGTTTGCAATGGTTCCTTCATTGGAGCCTTCGAACCAGCAGGAGGCTTACGACATGGTGAACTATGCTTTCGAACTTTCTGAGCAGCAGGGCTTGCCCGTGATGCTGAGGGTTACTACCCGCATGGCTCACTCGCGTGCTGTTGTAGAGATTGAGGAGACTCCCCGTGCCGAGAAGGAACTTGCATTCCCCAAGAATCCCGGAAACTGGGTGCTTCTGCCCGCGATAGCTACACGCCGTAACAAGGAGGTTATTGCTCAGCAGGAGACTCTTGAAGCTCTTGCTTGTGAGTCGAAATACAATTCACTCTCTTTCCCCGAAGAGGGCAAACGCTACGAGAGAGGTGTTGTTACTTGCGGTATTGCATACAACTATCTTATGGAGACTTTCCCCGAAGGTGTTCCTTTCCCCGTGCTAAAGATTACCCAGTATCCCGTACCCAAGAATTTGGTCAATCAGCTTGCAGAGGCTTGCGACGAGATTCTTGTATTGGAGGAGGGACAGCCTATTGTCGAGGAGATGATTGGCGGTATTCTCGGTTCTTCAAAGGTAAAGGGACGTCTCACAGGCGATGTGAACAGAACAGGTGAGCTTACTCCCGACAGCGTAAAGGCAGCCTTTGGTCTTCCCTGCGAGGTTGTTTACGAGAAGAGCGAGGTTGTTCTTCCCCGTCCTCCCGCATTGTGTCAGGGTTGCAGCCACAGAGATGTTTACACTGCACTGAACGATGTTATTAAGGAGTATCCCAATGCTAAGGTATTCAGCGACATAGGTTGCTACACTCTCGGTGCATTGCCTCCTTTCCGCACAATCTCTTCGTGCGTGGACATGGGTGCTTCAATCACTATGGCTAAGGGTGCGGCCGATTCAGGTCTCTTCCCCGCAATAGCTGTTATCGGCGACTCTACATTTACACATTCAGGTATGACCGGTCTGCTCGATGCTATCAACAGCAAGGCTTCAATTACAGTAGTTATTTCGGATAACCTCACAACTGCAATGACAGGTGGTCAGGATTCGGCAGGAACAGGCAAGATAGAGTCTATCTGTCTCGGTCTCGGCGTTGAGCCTGAACACCTCAGAGTAATGCTTCCTATTCCCAAGAATCACGATGAGTTGTGCAGCATCATACGCGAGGAGATTGAGTATAAAGGGGTTTCAGTCATCATTCCCCGTCGTGAGTGTATTCAGGTGTTGAACCGTAAGTTGAAACAAAAAAGAGCAAATAAAGCATGAAAACAGATATAATTCTTGCCGGTGTAGGCGGACAGGGTATCCTCTCTATTGCTACCATTATTGGTGAGGCTGCCATGAATGAGGGTTTGTACATCAAGCAGGCCGAGGTACACGGTATGAGCCAGCGTGGCGGTAGCGTGGAGTCGAGTCTGAGAATCTCTTCGGAGCCTATCTATTGCGACTTGATTGCAGAGGGTACTGCTGATGTAATCATTTCTTTGGAACCTATGGAGGCACTCAGATATACTCCTTATCTCTCTAAGGAGGGTTGGATTATCACCTCTTCGAATCTTTTTGCAAATGTTCCCAACTATCCTGAGGCCGAGACACTGAAGGCTGAGGTTGAGAAGTATCCCAATGTGGTGCTTGTCGATGTTGAAGGTCTTGCTGCTGAGAATAATATGAAGAAGAGTGGCAACATGATTCTTCTTGGTGCAGCTTCAAAGGCACTCGGACTCGACATTACTCTGCTTGAGAAGGCCGTTGCGACTGTCTTTGCATCAAAGGGCGAAGAGGTTGTAGAGATGAACAAGAAGGCGCTTGCTATCGGTGTTGAGAACAGCAAGTAAATTCTGAATGAAGGTTCTCTATTATCTGAGTCTATCATATGTAAAAAAATCCACAGAAACAGTTACTGTTTCTGTGGATTTTTTTTGGGTACAGCCTGATGAAAATTAAAAAAATTGTTGCTACTTTTTTTGTTTTGTGTTATATTTGCAATTATTTAATATTTTTAAAAATTAAGACAATATGGAATGGTTTCTTAAATGTTGGCGACAGTATGCCGATTTTTCAGGTCGTGCACGCCGTAAAGAGTATTGGATGTTTTATCTATTTAACTCATTGATTGGTTTTGTTACCGGTTTTATTGACGGTATACTCTTCGGAGGAGAATTGATGATTATTTCTTGGATTTATATTTTGGTTGCTTTCCTGCCGGGATTGGCGGTGTCTGTAAGAAGATTGCACGATGTTGGAAAGAGTGGTTTGATGATGTTTGTTTGCCTTATTCCTTTTGTAGGTGCAATATGGTTGCTTGTGTTGTATTGTATGGATAGTGAGCCTGAAAGCAATAAGTGGGGAGATAATCCTAAGATACAAAAAGTTTATTAATTATTAGTGTCCGGTAAACTATGCTGTACCCGTTGTAAACTCCAATCATTGCACTCAATTTGCATAAGAATAGGGGCTTATACAAACTTAAATATCGAATTTTAAACGGATTAAGTACGTTTACCGGATAGTAATAATAAAAAAAACAATCGCATGGTAAGCATAAGCAAACTTTGCGATTGTTTTTTTATTATCTCCTTATAATCTTCATATATTCATCATAGTCGATGAATCTGCCACCCATTGATTTAAGGTGTGGTGTTTCCAATTGGCAATCAATCATTTTGCCACCGGTTTGCTGCATTATGTCTGCCAGAAATATCAGTGCTATCTTCGATGCGCTCGGTACCAGAGAGAACATGCTTTCGCCGAAGAAACAGCCGTTGAGCGTTACTCCGTAGAGACCGCCGACAAGTTTCTTCTCTTCCCATACCTCTACACTTGTAGCGAATTTCTCTCTGTGCAGTTCCTTGTATGCTTTAGTCATATCATCGCCCAGCCACGCACCCTCTTCCTCAATTCTCAGTTTGCCGCAATTCTCTATCACTTCGTCGAAGGCAGTGTTTATGCTCACTCCGTATTTACCTTTGTTGAGGAGGTTGCGCATGGAGTGTGATACGTGTATCTCGTCGGGGAAAATGACGAAGCGTTGCATGGGGCAGTACCAATGTATCATGCCTTCGCGGAAGGCATACCACGGGAATATACCGTGGCAGTAGGCGAGCAACAGACGCTCTGTGCTGAGGTCGCCACCGACAGCCAAAAGTCCGCTCTCATCGCCGAGGCGGGGGTCGGGGAATTCTATCTTTTCGTTCAGCAGAAATACCATTAGAAGCTGTTTGAATTTTATTTTCATAAGATAGGCTGCGCCTCGGAATAATATTCAAGTAAACTTGATATTCTTCTCTCGGCTTGCACTATCTTTCGGAATTATTTGAGAGCTGTTTTTGAGTAGATTTTCTTTGTTGTTTTGCAGGGAATAGCGGGCTATTTCCAAAAAACGA
>SUXT01000116.1 GCA_015060835.1 Bacteroidales bacterium | reverse complement strand
GCATTCTTTATCGAGAAGAACGGGAAGAGCAAGAGCAGCTGCAACACCTGAAGGCAAGTGAACTTGCAGTTCGGATTCTTTACCAAACCGATGACTTTGCTCTGTATCCTTAAGCTGTTCATGATGGTTGATATGCTGTTTATTGCCTTACTGGCATCATTATTTGCAAAAAACTCTTGGAGTTCACAGATAATATGTCTATTTTTGTTCATGGCTAAAGTTATCTATATTGTTTGCAGTGCTAATATAGTGAGAATCATCGAATTATCAAAAACTTTAGCCTTTTTTTATTACATTATTTTACCACTTGCGAAACTTAAGTAATCTATCCTGATCAAGAACAAGAGGAAGAATTTACATTCGATAGATTCGAAGAACCTATATTCGATAAAGTATCAGGATATGTCCGTTTTTATAAACATGGAATCAGATTACCTGTAATAGAGCGATAGAGAATGAATGCAAAGGTTATAGGAATAAGTAGGCATAGAATTGGTGTGGATGGCCCGGGTGTAACAACACTTGTGGGTTTTCACGGCTGTTCCTTATCCTGTAAATATTGCTTAAATCCCCAATCTATCGCTCCCAAGTTTAAAGGTAAGCGATACACTCCTTCACAATTGTATGATGAGATAAAGAATGATAATCTGTACTTTCTTGCCACTGGTGGAGGTGTAACTTTTGGTGGAGGTGAACCTTTATTGCAGTATAAGTTTATCAAAGAATTTCGAAAGTTAAGTGGTTCTGACTGGAAGATCAACATTGAAACGGCACTCAATGTTCCACTGGAGAATGTGGAAGAAATACTTCCATATATTGATAACTGGATTGTTGACATCAAAGATATAGATAATGAAATATATCATTGCTATACGGGAAAGGATAATGATTCAACCATCCAAAATCTTATCCTTCTGATAAATAGAGGTGTTAAGAATATAAAGATTCGAGTTCCTTACATTAAGAACTTCAACGATAAGGAATCTATTTCTAAAAGCATCGCTTATCTAAAGTCATTAGGTTTGAATGATATAGAACAATTCGAGTACAAAATTCCTAAAGAGATAAAGTACTTTTCGGAGTATGTCAATGATAAAGTGTATGCTATTAACGAAAATGGGGTTGCATCCGTAAAAGAGATAGTAAAGGTGGATAAATCGGGAATTGAGATTAGGACTTACACAATACACAACCTTAAGAACCCAGAGATTTATGACGATAAAGACCACAATCTTCTATGTCAACGCTCAGAGATAACAAAGGAACAATATGAATCTTTTGGCAAAACGTGGGTTTTTGAAGGATATCCCAACGTGCCTGATGGTATTCAGATAGTATAACAATAAATCGAACTGATATGGAACATGGAAAGAAGATATGCAAAGCATTGAAGAATATTCGTAGTCTTGTTGCTCAAGCTAATGATATTCCACTTCAAATTGAGGAGTGTACTTATGAGGGGCATTGTACTGGCACCTGTCCCAAGTGTGAATCTGAAGCCAGATTCTTGGAAGAAGCCCTCCAACAAAGAAGAGATCAAGGTCTTCCTATTAGAGTTGAACATCTGATGAGTGAAGAGCACCTACGTCAAATAGTTGAATCAAGTTCTGATGAAAATAACTTCGATAATGACGACTTTGTTCCATTGGAAGGAATGCCTATGCCTCTGCAAGGAATGCCTATGCCTCCTGAAGAATGGGACTGGGAAAACGAACAAGACGAAGAAACGGATGATGACATTCACGTTCTTGAAGGTAATATTGCTCCATTGGAAGGAGAGTTTATGCCTCCTGAAGAATGGGACTGGGAAAACGAACAAGACGAAGAAACGGATGATGACATTCACGTTCTTGAGGGTGATATTGCTCCATTGCAAGGAATGCTTATGCCTCCTGAAGAATGTGGCTGGGAAAACAAACAAGACGAAGAAACGGATGATGACATTCACGTTCTTTAGGGTGATATTGCTGCACCAGAAGAGGGCCTACTTGTAAGCGTTACGATGGGGTTGCCTGCTCCTGAAGATGTCTATAAGGAATAAAGACGCGTACTTTACAAGGAGTGTCAGATTGCAGGAATAACATTCCATTATTTGGGAGATGTTTGGGACGAACTCTATGAAGGTGCAGAATTAGCTCTTGTGCGTGAAAAAGACAATAAACATGACAAGTACGCAGCGGCTGCATATAACTTCAAAAGAGCTATGAAAGCTCTTTTATTACTCATGCAAAAAATCAGAGAAATCCTAATTACTGATAGAATTTCTCTGAAAATGAATTTTTAAGGGACGACTATTTATATGTAGATTGAACTTAAAGCATAAGTTATCCCCATTGTTGCTATGGTAAATTCTGTTGCAAGGATAATTGATATTTGAGTGAACGTTTAATTATAGTCCGGTAAATGATTCTGTTGGCGAGATGAAACAGATAGAATATCAGTCTGTTATGTGTGTTTAAATGCTTGCAGTTTTTCATCTCGCCAAACTTTTGGCGAGACACCGATTAATGATAATACCTTAAATTTGCCACTCATTGTAAGAAGAGAAAATTCAAAGCAGCCGAATTGTATGCTGGCGTATGAGACTGCTAAACACAAAGTAAGAGACAAACACTTTAATCAGTGCCTCTCTCCCACCTTATAGTATTTACCGAAGTTTACTCTGCAAATTCAACGCCTTTCAGCACATCCCATCTTCCGCGTGTGAAGTCGGGAATCTCAACGGGGGCACCTCCGGCGAGTGCCGACTGCTCGGTAAGTTCCACCAGAGATGACCATTCGGCAGCGTCGTAGACATCCATGTCGAGCGGCAGTCCGTTGCGCAGGCAGTATATCAGACGCTCGTCCATAGCAAAGTCTATCCATCGTTTGCCGCACAGCTCTTTGCCGCGTTTGGCATATTTCTCTACAAAGGTATGGCGGTGTCGGCCAATGATGGAGTCGCATTGCTCGCCAATGAAAATGTTGTCACTGTCGGGGGCAAAGGACATGCTGTGTACGGGATATTTCTGCACATAGCCTTTTGTGCCGCTTATCATATATGAGCGGCTGTAGGGGCGGGGCAGTGTCATGCAGCACTGTATGAGTATGGTCTTGTTCTTCTCAGTGGTGATGAGCGCCGAATTCATTGTGCCGCTGAATTCCACTCCGCTGACGCTGTTCGAGGAGACACTGTGGCTCGACAGCGATACGAGGCTCTTCATCCTGTCGCCGCGGTGTATGCCCAAGGCGAGTGCAATGGGACCGAGCCCGTGTGTAGGGTAGGGGTTGCCTACGTGACGGTTCATGTATTCCACTTGCCAGTTGGTCCATAGACGACCGCCGCTGTCGTTGGTGGATATGCGCTTTCTGAGGTCGTGTATGTATGAGCCTTCGGCATGTACTATTTCGCCGAGCACTCCCTCCTTTATCATGTTGAGAGTGGCAAGTTCAAAGTCGTCGTAGCAACAGTTTTCGAGCATGATGCAGTGGCGGCGGTATTTTTCGGCTGCATCGACCAGGCGCCAGCAGTCGGAGATGCTCATGGCTGCGGGTACCTCCACTGCTACATGCTTGCCACATTCCATGGCATAGAATGCAATTTCGGCATGGCTCATCCAGTCGGTGCAGATGTAGACGAGGTCCACCTCTTCCGACTCGCACAGCGAGCGCCATCCGTATCCACCGGAAAATGCCAGCGGGGTCTTGCCGCCGTAGCGATGTACTATGTCGTTGGCTATCTCAATGTTCTCCTGCACAAAGTCGCACAGTGCAGTTACTCTGGCGCCTTCGATGTTCATCATGCGTTCGAGTGCGCGTTTTGCTCTTACTCCGAGTCCTATGTAGCCTATGCGCACTTCGTCAAGCGGTTCGCATGCGAAGCGCAGGACGCTCTCTTGTTCTTTTAACTTTATATCGGGTATCATGGTTACTTTGTTATAATATTACTCCGAGCGAGAAGCTCAGTGCATTTATGTTTCTGTCGAATCTGTATCGTTTTCCACTTTCGGGGACGAATATGTATTTCGATACATTGCTTATGCCTGTCTCGTAGACAAAGTCGAAGCAGAGGTTGGCTATGTTTACTTCGAGTCCCAATACCCAGCTGTATGTCAGTGGGTCGAGATATTCTTTTGCTTCGCCGAACTCGAAGTTGTCAAATTCCTGCTTGCTGAGTGAGGTGAAGAGGAATCTTGCCTTCGGACCGGTGAAAACTCCCATCTTGTAGGGTGCTGAATTTACAAAGTTGTATCCTATGAGCAAGGGTACTTGCATGGAGTAGTTTGTCTGTCTGTATCGCGGCGGGGTTGTAAGCATGGTGCCGGGCTGTTCGTTTTCGGGCTCGAAGCTGAAGTTGTGCTTCTCGGTGCTCAGCATAGCTTCTGTCTGTACGAACAATCTGTTCTTGCTTACTCTGAAGAAGGTGCTCAGGGCGTATCCCACTCGTGTGTTCTGACTGGTGTTGTTGTAGTCGTATCCTTCGATGTTGAACCTGGTGTTGTGGTATGTGTTTGCCTGAACGCCGATTCTCAGTCCGCCGTTGAATTTCAGCTTTTGCTCTTCTTGCGAGTGAAGCGGCAATATGCCAAGCAGTATGGTGGTTATTGCAAGTAACAAACCTCTCTTCATGGTTGTTTAGGGTGGTTCTATAAATTATTATCTATATTTCTTTGTTGGGTGCATTCTATTTCGGTCGCTTTTTGTTTTATTTCGGCATCTTCTTCATTTTTACTCTGTTGCAACACAAAGGTTGCGCCATCGTAAAAATAAACAATATACTCGAAATAAACTCAAAAATCGCCTCGAAAGTTGCGGTTAAACGAGCGCAATGTGAACTTTGTTCACAAATTGCAAAGCGAGTAAAAGCAACTTCAATAGTGTTAAATAATTTATAGAACCACCCTTTATTTTTTCTTTACGCTCCAGCCGAATTTGCCTATCATCTCTCCTGTGTGGAAGTATTTGCCGTGCACATATACAAGCGGGTCGGCTGCCGCAAGGTTCCACTCGCCTGTTTCGGGGTTGAGGTAGCGGTCGTCGGCCTGTACGTTGACTACTTCGGCAAGGAACATGTCGTGCGAGCCGAGTGGTATTATCTGTTTCACTCTACATTCGATGCTCAATGGTGATTCGGCTATGATGGGTGCCTTTATCTCCACTGAGGGGGCGAATGTGAGCTTCATCTTCTTTGCTTTGTCATAGTCCTTGCCTGAGCGCACTCCGCACCAGTCGGTGGCGCGTGCCATTTCGGCGGTCGTGAGGTTGATGACAAATTCTCCGGTGCGGCTGATGATGGGGTGGGAGTGTCTTTCGGGGCGCACTGATATGTAGCACATGGCGGGGTTGGTGCATGTGGTACCTACCCACGATACGGTGAGTATGTTGTAGTTTTCGGGTGAATCGCCGCAACTTACCATTACCGCCGGCAGGGGGTATATCATTGTGCCGGGTTTCCAGTTGATTTTCATCGGCAGCTTCTTACAACAAGGTTATTTTTTCGATGCTTGTCTCCTTTTCGCAGTAGTGGCATTTGATGGTGCCGTTTTCCTTGCTTGCTACTTCGAAGATGGTTGTCATCGGTTCGTTGTTGGTTACGCACTTGGGGTTGGGGCATTTTACTATGCCTGTGATTTTTTCGGGCATCTTCACCTCGCGCTTTTCCACTACCTGATAGTCGCGTATGGTGTTGAGCACTACGTTGGGTGCTACGAGTGATATGCGGTTGACCTCTTCGTCGGTGAAGAATTTGTCGGCTACCTTTATAAGGCCTTTTGTGCCGAGCTTGCGGCTTTTGAGGTTGTAGCCGATGGTTACGTTGGTGGTCATCGAGGGAATGTCGAGGATGTTTACCACTTCGAAGAGCTTGTCGGCGGGTATGTGGTCTATTACTGTGCCGTTGCACAGAGCTGATACTTGCAATGCTTCTTTATTGGCGTTCATGGCTGGTGGGTTTTATTCGACTTCTATTCCTAATACATCGCAGATGAGGGCTTCGCGGACGTAGAGTCCGTTCTGTGCCTGCTGGAAGTAGTATGCTTTGGGGTTGTCGTCTACGTCGTATGCTATTTCGTTGATGCGGGGCAGGGGGTGGAGTATCCTCAGATTGGGCTTGCTGCCTGCGAGCATTGCGTTGGTGAGACGGTAGCAGTTCTTCACTTTTTCGTACTCCATGAGGTCGCTGAAGCGTTCGCGCTGTACGCGTGTCATGTAGAGTATGTCGGCGTTGGCGATTATTGATTCGTTAAATTCTGTCGTTTCGGTGAAGGGTATGTTATTCTTGCGGCAGAATACTCTGTACTCTTCGGGCATGTGCAGCTCTTCGGGTGAGATGAAGTGGAAAGTGGGGTTGAAGTGGCGCATGGCGAAGAGAAGGGAGTGTACTGTGCGGCCGTATTTGAGATCGCCCACAAGGTGGATGTGCAGATTTTCGAGTGTGCCCTGTGTCTTCAGTATCGAGTAGAGGTCGAGCATTGTCTGCGAGGGGTGCTGGTTGGCGCCGTCGCCTGCGTTGATGACGGGGCAGGGCGATATTTCGCTTGCGTAGCGTGCTGCACCTTCAAGGTGGTGGCGCATCACTATGAGGTCGGCGTAGTTGGATACCATCATGATGGTATCTTTGAGTGTCTCGCCTTTACTTGCTGAACTTGTGGCTGCATCGCTGAAACCTATTACTCTGGCACCCAGTCGGTTGGCGGCTGTCTCGAAGCTGAGACGCGTGCGGGTTGAGGGTTCAAAGAAGAGTGAGCCTATTACTTTGCCTTCGAGCAGACGGCGGTTGGGGTTCTCCTCGAATTTGCCTGCTGTCTCAAGCAGAGACAGGATTTTCTCGCGGGAGAGGTCGTTTATTGATACCAAACTTTTGTTTTTCATGAGGTCTGTTTTTTACTCGTTTGATTGCTGTTTTACTGCGAATATCCGATAATTCCGATGGAGGTTGTTTCTTGTGTTTCTTTCGGGCTGTCTCTTTTATCCGCACTATACTGCAAATATACTGATTCTTTTTTTTATAAGGATTATTATTCCTTGTTTTTTTTGTTCGTGTTGTTTGTGCGCAACAAAAAATGATAATCAAATATATTACCTAAAATGCAACGTTGCATTGCAATGTCGGTGGATAATGTCGGTGGAAATAAGTAATTTGAAAAGTTGTCCCACTTTAAGCTAATCTTTGGACACATCTTTCAGTTTTTATATTTTGCTAATCTCTTCAAAATAAGAAACTTAAAAAAACTGTCCCTCTTAAAGGGGGACGAGAACTTTTTTCCGAGAAAAAAGTTCGGAGGGGGTTCTTAACCCATCGTACTACAATAAACCATACTACGCGAGGAAAACCCCTCCGTCTTCAAAAACTGTCGTT
>SUXT01000115.1 GCA_015060835.1 Bacteroidales bacterium | reverse complement strand
CTCCCAAGAAGCGATATAGAAAATTGCGCGATGGGAGCGCACCCTCGCCCATCTCTGCCATCATGTGCATGGTTTCTATAAGATGGGTGCGGGCAATTACGTTTGCCATTGAGTCGCTCAGTTCCTCCAATAGCGGCGAGGTTACTCCCGTCCATATTGGGATTGCAGTATCTTTTGTCGCATGATAGATGCTATCTTGTTCTTGCAGATATTTTTCTACCGCTTCGTTGTCGGGAAGGAAGAGTGTAAATCGGCCGTATGTATTGAGCAGGCTGAAAAGGTTGGCACGCTTCAACAGGGTAATCATGTGGGAATACTTCTCGCTGCGATTGAGCAAATAATCCGCCATCGTTTCACCGGTGAAGGTAAAGCGGTTGCTCTTGTCTATCTCGTCGGTGCAGGCGAGGATTGACAGGGCTATTGCGAGTATGTAGAGTATTCGTTTCATCATTTGTTTCATTTTTCGTGTTATTTTTATACTCCTCCTCTTGGATAAGAGGAGGTGGCCGTCAGGCCGGAGGAGTTTGAAAATTTGCTTGTCCTGTTCATCCGCATTTGCAATGCGGATGTTCTGAGTATCAGCATTTACAATGCGCTTACATCTATAAATCCAATAGAATCCGCATAAGCGGGAGCCTAACTGTATAAGTGCTCTTGTCGTGGTAGCTTTTGTCAGATTTCAACGATTCATAATAGGTTAAGCGCATCGCAGATGCTTATACTCAATCCTTCGCGTTGCAAACGCGAAGGGACGAGTAGTTCTTTGCCGGATTCATAATTGGTTAAGCGCATCACAGATGCTTATACTCAATCCTTCGCGTTGCAAACGCGAAGGGACGAGGCGAGCTTTGCGACGACGGGAGCTTTAGCTCCCTAAAGGAGTGCCGAGCTTGCGAGGTCTATTCAACCGCAAAAGCGTTTGAAGCCGGAGGAGTTTGAATATTTTGCTTGCGTATTCATTCGAACTCCCTCCCCCTTCGGGTACTCCCTCTTAGCCAAGAGGGAGAGTTGTTTTCTCTTTGTTATTCAATATGTTACTAAAACTCCTCCTCTTGGATAAGAGGACATTGCATTGTCTGATAACTCTTCGACTTTATCTTGGGGTAAAGATAATGCTTCTTAATATTGTTTCTGTCAAAGATGCTATAAATTCTTTAATGTATTGCAAAAAGTATTGCTCGTTCACTTGAAAAATTATACTCAGAAGTTGCAACTGCCTCTAATTGCACAAAACCAATCAATTTGTGCACAAAAGAGTCCCAAGATTTTGTATATTGTTAAAAAATAGGTACCTTTGCACCGAAACTCTAATATTCGATTATGAAAAAGACATTAGTAGACCTATTCGAGAATTCGGTTAAAATGTATCCCAACAATACATTCTTGTTGGAAAAGACCGGAAAGAAATTTGAGCCCACAACCTACAAAGAGATGCAGAGCATCGTTTACCGCCTCGGCGCCGGTCTTCAGGCACTTGGTGTAAAGAAAGGCGAGACAATGGCTTTGCTCTCCGAGGGAAGAAACATGTGGATTATCGGCGAACTTGCAATGTTCTATGCCGGTGCAATAAATGTTCCTTTGTCAATAAAACTCGAAGAGAGCAACGACCTCCTCTTCCGTCTCATACACGGCGATGTTCAATATATTATGGTATCGGGTCAGCAGTTGAAAAAAATACGCCTGATAAAAGACAAACTCCCTCTTCTGAAACACATCATCGTATTCGACGAAGCCATCGACAACCTCAAGGGTACAGAAGATAAAGAGATTGCCATTAGCGACGTCTTTGCAATGGGCGACAAATTCCTTGCAGAGCACTCGATGGAGGAGTTTCTCTCCGTTGCCAACTCATTGCAGAACGACGACTATGCAACAATCACATATACATCGGGTACCACAGCCGACCCCAAAGGTGTAGTCCTCACCCACCGCAACTACACAGCAAACGTGGAGCAGGCGTGCACACTCGTCAACATTGACGAGACATGGCGCACACTCATCATACTGCCCCTCGACCACTGCTTTGCACACGTTGTAGGTTTCTACATCATGCTCTCAAAGGGTGCAACAGCTGCTACAGTACAGGTGGGACGCACACCTATGGAAACACTCAAGAACATCCCCTTGAACATTAAGGAGGTGAAGCCCAACTTCATCCTCAGTGTTCCCGCTCTTGCCAAGACCTTCAAGAAGAACATTGAAAAGGGAATTGCCGCTAAGGGAGAGAAGGCTGTGAAAATGTTCGAATTTGCCCTTAAGGTGGCACAGGCATACAACGGCGAAAGCAGCATGGAGTCAAAAGGAATGCGCATATTCCTCAAACCGCTCGTTGCACTCTTCGACAAGATACTCTTCTCGAAGATTCGCGAGAATTTCGGCGGCAACCTCCGCTTCTTCATCGGCGGCGGTGCACTGCTCGACAAAGACTTGCAGAAATTCTACATGGCAATAGGTATGCCAATGTTCCAGGGATATGGACTGAGCGAGGCTACACCCGTTATCTCTTCTAACGGTCCCGAGCTCTTCCGTTTGGGTTCGAGCGGCAAGCTCGTTAAACCCATCGAGCTTAAGATATGCGACAGCGAAGGCAGAGAGCTTCCTACCGGCGAAAAGGGTGAAATTGTGGTTAAGGGCGAGAATGTGATGGCCGGCTACTGGAAGAACCCCGACTCTACAGCAGATACTGTACGCGACGGTTACCTCTACACAGGCGACCTCGGCTACATGGGCAAGGACGGTCTTCTCTATGTACTCGGCCGCTTCAAGAGCCTGCTCATCGGCAGCGACGGCGAGAAGTACAGCCCCGAAGGCATCGAAGAGGCAATGGTACAGCTTTCGCCCTGCATAGACCAGATAATGCTCTACAACAACCAGTCGGCATACACAACAGCTCTCATCGTTCCCAACAAGGAGAAACTGAAAGCAATAGTATCGGCTCAGGGTCTCTCGTTCGACACAGAAGAGGGCAAGAAGGCTGCTATCGCCGAGATTGAGAAAGAGGTCAACGCATTCAAGAAAGGCGGCGAGCACGCAGCACTCTTCCCCGACCGCTGGTTGCCCAGCACATTTGCCATTCTGCCCGAACCCTTCACAGAGCAGAACCAGATGATAAACAGCACCATGAAGATGGTACGCGGAAAGATAGAGAAGGCTTACGCATCGCGCATCGACCACCTCTACACAGCAGAAGGTAAACAGATAATGAACGCCGAAAATATAAAATCGCTCTAATTATCTTTACAGCATATAAACTACGGGCTGTGATTGCTATTGATGCAATCACAGCCCGTAGTTTATATGCGCCCGAACTCTTTTGCTCTTAAAACGTTTTTATAGCAAAGAGCCCAAACGGTTCGGAATATGAACAATGGAGATAACCAAACAAGAGATTATAGAAATTGCTGCATCGGCATACGAATATTGCAGAAAGATTAAGGACGGCACAAATGCTGCCCACATCCCATATTACGCAAAAGAGAGCAGCGAACTATTCGGTCTTTCAATATGCTTCGCCGATGGAGAGAGTATAAACATAGGCGACAGCAAATACATCTTTGCACTCGATTCAATCTCCACTATAGCCACTGCACTGCTCATACTCAAGCAATACGGCAGTGAGACAATGCACAAAATGATAGGTTGCAGCGGATACACACTGCCATCGGACATCGCAACACCAATACTGCTCGAAAAAGATTACCCCTCCACTCCACTGATGCTCCCCGGAGCATTGGCTGCTGTGAGTATGGTAAACACTGTAGGGAACATAGGACAAAAATGGAAAGCCATCTGCGACAATGTAAACACACTGTGTGGCAGCCGAACAAAATTCATCGAAGAACTCTACAAAGCACAATCTTCGCAAAATGCCGAAACAAAAGCAACCGCATGGATGCTAAAAAGATATAACCGCATATATGACGACCCGGAACTCGCTATAGAACTCTACACCAAGCAATGCTCGATAGGGATAACTACAGAACAGTTGGCCACATTCGCAGCAACAATTGCCAACAATGGCATCAATCCTATAAAGGGAGAGAGAATATTCGAAAGACGCCATGCACCTAAAATAGTGTCGCTCATGGCTACCGGAGGTCTGTCAGATTATAATGATGAATGGCTTTTTGCGTCTGGGATTCCTGCAAAGACAGGCGTCAGCGGCGGTATTATGGGTGTTCTTCCCGGAATGCTGGGTATCGCCGCCTTTGCGCCGCCATTGGACAGCAACAGATGTTCGGTGAGAGCACAAGCAGCCATAAGATTCATTATGGAAAAGAGCGGGCTCAATGCTTTCGGCGATACCGGAATAACTATCGAAAAAAATGAATTTTCAGAATCTATTGCACATAAAACGATATAAGGGAACTACTCCTCGTTGTCGACTATTATAAGATCGCCACGGCTGTCAATGACAAGTTTTTCATAGCGCTCACGCAGACGAGGCATACGCGACAAGCGAATGGACAATCTTACGACACATTCGTTGTCGAATACCTGCTCCACAATGCGCGGATTCTCCTCCTTGACAATGCGCAACACATCATTCAGCAGAGGATAGGAAAACTTCAGAGTAATTTCCTCGTTTATAGTCTTTTCCACATGCTCGGTGGCATCGAGTGCTTCGGCAGCAGCAGCCTTATAGGCCACGATAAGACCGCTTGTACCCAGTTTTATTCCTCCGAAATAACGCACCACAATCACAAGCACATTGGTAAGTTCGCGACTGTCTATCTGCCCGAGAATAGGCTTTCCGGCAGTACCCGAAGGCTCGCCGTTGTCGTTGGCGCGGAAAAGTTCGCGCCGCTCGCCCAAACGGTAGGCATAGCATACATGACGCGCATCGTAATATTTCTTCTGATACGCCTCAACTTCGCGCTTGACATCTTCAACGGTGAGAACAGGAATGGCAAAGGCAAGGAATTTACTCCTTTTTTCGGAGTAAATTCCCTCGCCCTGCACATCTATAGTCCTATAAATATCGTTCTCCAAATTATCTGCAATTATGTTTGAAGATACCTTATGACAATTCGTGGATAATGAGTCCCGAACGCAATTTGGGTTCGAACCATGTGGTCTTGGGAGGCATGATGTTGCCCGAATCGGCAATATCCATAAGTTGCTTCATTGACACGGGATAGAGAGCAAGTGCCATCTTCATCTCACCGCTGTCTACGCGACGCTTAAGTTCGCCAAGACCGCGGATGCCGCCTACAAAATCTACGCGCTTGTCGCTGCGCAAATCCTTTATACCCAATATTTCATCGAGTATGAGGTTGGACGAAATTGTAACGTCGAGCACACCGATGGGGTCTCCATCGTCGTATGTACCCTCTTTGGCGGTAAGTGCATACCAGTTGCCATCGAGGTACATTGAAAATTCGTGCAACTGCGCAGGCTTGTAGATTTCGGCACCTTTGGGTGTTACAACAAAATTCTTTGCCACAGCCGCAAGAAATTCCTCGGACGAAAGCCCGTTAAGATCCTTGACCACGCGGTTGTAGTCGATGATTGTCAACTGCGATTCGGGGAAGCAGACTGCCATAAAGTAGTTATACTCCTCGTCGCCACGATGATTGGGATTGTTATCGGCCTTCTCCTTGCCCACGAGAGCCGCAGCCGCTGAACGGTGATGTCCGTCTGCAATATAAAGAGCGGGCATCTTTGCAAATTCGGCGGTTATTGTAGCAATATCCTCGTCCTTGTCAACTATCCAGAACTGATGGCCGAAGCCGTCGAGCGCTGCCACAAACGAGTAGACAGGCTCCGCTGTGATGTACGATGCGATGATGGCATTGAGGGCCTCACTGTCGGGATAGGCAAGGAATACAGGTTCGATGTTCGCATTGTTCACACGAACATGTTTCATACGGTCTTCCTCCTTGTCGCGGCGGGTAAGTTCGTGCTTTTTGATTGTACCATCCAGATAGTCATTGACGTATGTGCATACTACAAGACCATACTGAGTCTTTCCGTTCATTGTCTGGGCGTATATATAATACTGCTCCTTCTCGTCCTGAACGAGCCATCCGTTATTCTTGAACTTAGCGAAATTCTCCGCAGCCTTTGCGTAAACTTCGGGCGAATGTTCGTCCGTGCCTACGGGAAAATCAATTTCGGGGCGGATAATATGGTACAACGACTTTTCGTTGTCTCCTGCCTCGGCACGTGCCTCCTCCGAATTAAGAACATCGTAAGGGCGGCTCTGCACCTCCTCTACGATTGACTGGGGAGGTCTGTATCCTTTGAAAGGTTTAACTACTGCCATGATTTCTATTATTTATTCAAACGGAATCTTTCGCAACCCTCCTCGAAGAATGCAACAATCTGCTTCGCAGCCGCAATACCGGCATTGATATTTGCCTCGGCAGTCTGTGCACCCATCTTTTTGGGTGTAGCAAAGTAACGGCCCTCGAATTTTGCAAATTCCTCAGCAGCAACAGGTGCTATATCTGTAGCATACTTGAAGTCGGGACGCTCGTTCATTACTTCGAGAATCTCAGCCTCATTGATAACCTCCTTGCGGGCAGTGTTTATAAGGAATGCGGGCTTGGGCATATTAGACACAAGCGCCTTGTTTATAGACTGTTTGGTCTCAGCTGTTGCAGGAAGATGCAATGAAACTACATCTGAGCAAGAGTAAAGTTCCTCAGGAGTCTCACACCACTTGCAACCAGCCTCTTCTACAGCCGCTTTGGGTACAAACGCATCGTAAACAGCCACATTCATGCCGAATCCTTTGGCAATGCGGGCAACATTGCGGCCTACGTTTCCGAACGCATGGATACCGATAGTGCGGCCTTTGAGTTCACAACCGGCAGCACCGCTGAACATTCCGCGTGCCATGAAGACCAAGATTCCGAACACAAGCTCTGCAACAGCATTTGCATTCTGTCCGGGTGTGTTCATTACACAAATACCCTTTTCTGTAGCGGCGGCAAGGTCAACATTGTCGTATCCGGCACCTGCACGCACAACAATCTTAAGATTCTTTGCTGCCTCCATCACCTCAGCATCAACAATGTCGCTGCGAATGATTATGGCGTCAACATCGGCAACTGCTGCAAGCAGTTCCTGTTTGGATGTATATTTTTCGAGCAACACAAGTTCGTAACCTGCTGCATCGGTAACTTCGCGTATTCCTTTAATGGCAACGGGAGCAAAAGGCTTCTCAGTTGCAACCAATACCTTTTTCATATATTAAAGTTTTAAAAGTTCTTAATTATTAATACGAATCAGTAGTTGGCAACTGATTCAAAATTTTATAAATTTGCAAATGAAAGTAGAGCAATAGCCAACTTTCCAAAGATATGCACAAGCAATCCTTTGGTCGCCCTT